>CACJWU010000001.1 GCA_902597215.1 uncultured Pelagibacteraceae bacterium
AAATAAAGAAATACCTGACAACTCTCTAGTGATTGGTTCACCAGGAAAAGTTGTAAGAGAAGTTACTGATGATGAAAAAAAAGCTGTATTTGAAAACACCAAGCACTACCAAGATAATTGGAAAAAATATTCTAAATCAATTTTTTAAGGAACTAGCCAAGCATTTTCATTATTTTCAAAATCAAACTTTGCTCTTCGATGTCCTTTTGCGGCAAGATATAGCCATTCAATAGATTTTATTTTACATTTTATAACTGTAAAATTTTTGTAACCTTCTTCGCTTTGTTCCATAGTGTAATCAAAGTCCTCTAATTTAGATATCATTCCAGAAGTTGGATTATCTGATGCAGTTCCTGGTGGACTATCAGTTAAATAACAACGTCTACTTATATGCTGAGTTTTCTTCCAAGATTCTTCTGTTGTAGAATTTTGGTTATTAACTTCACACTCTACTTTTACTCTTAATTGTATCTTTTCTTCTTTATCATAAAAAACTAGAGAGGCATTTTTATTTTTTTTTAGAATATCTACCTTTGGAGATCTTAAATCAGTATGAAATTGTAAAAGATTGTTTGCTCTATCTGATTTGCGTAAAACAATAATTCTACCATCTACTTCATTATGATGAGCACAGATAAAGACAGGAATTCTAAACGGTGAACCTCTATTGGTCACTGCATCATCTAACATAGACCAGTACTTATTCTGAATTTCTTCTAAATTTTCATAGTATGCTGGCTGCATACATTACTTTCTAAATCTTTTAATTAAGCTTGAGGTATCCCAACGATTTCCACCCATTCCTTGTACTTCACCATAATATTTATCAACAAGTTCAGTTACAGGTAATAATGAGCCATTATTTTTGGCTTCTTCCATTGCAATCTTTAAATCTTTTCTCATCCAATCAACTGCAAAACCAAAATCAAATTTATCATCTATCATTGTTTTAAATCTATTTTCCATTTGCCATGATTGAGCTGCACCTTTTGAGATAACTTCAATTACATCTTCCATATTTAATCCAGCTTTCATTCCAAAATTAATAGCTTCAGATAAACCTTGAACTAAACCTGCAATACAAATTTGATTCACCATTTTAGCTAGCTGTCCATTGCCAGGACCACCAAGTAATTTCATTTTTTTACTGTAGCAATCAATTTTATCTTTTGCCTTATCAAAGTCAGCTTGATCACCACCGATCATTACTGTTAGTGCTCCATTTTCTGCACCAGCTTGTCCACCTGACACTGGAGCATCTAATGCGCCAAATCCATTTTTTTTTGCGTGCTCATAAATTTCTCTTGCAATCGTTGCTGATGCTGTGGTGTTATCAATATAAACAGCACCTTTTTTTATAGTTTTAAAAGCACCGTTGTCACCGAATGTAACTTCCCTTAAATCGTTATCATTTCCAACACATGTAAAAATGTATTCAGCATCTTTTGCAGCTTGAGCAGGAGTTTCTGCCATTTTACCTTTGTATTCATTTATCCATTTTTCTGCTTTTGATTTTGTTCTATTAAAAACAGTTACATTGTGACCGCCTTTTGATATATAACCAGCCATTGGATAACCCATGACACCAAGACCTATGAAAGCAACATTACAACTCATAATTTTTTATGTTTAATAGTTTAAGTTTAAAAGTAATTATATTTGGATTTATTTTTACATTTTTTTCTAGCTTTGGACAGAGTTTTTTTTTAGGTTTATTTAATTCAAGTATAAGAGAAACACTTTCTATTACTCATGGACAATTTGGCTCAATTTATGCTTCAGCCACATTACTAAGTAGTTTTCTTTTAATTTGGGTTGGAAAAAAAATTGATGATATCAATATCTTTAAATTTGCTTTTTATGTAACATTGCTCCTATCATTTTCTTGTTTTTTCTTTTCAAAGATTTCATCAATAACTTTTTTATTTATAGCTGTTTTTTTAATGAGATTTTCTGGGCAAGGATTAATGTCTCATACAGCAACAACAACTATTACAAGATACTTTACAATTTCTAGGGGCAAAGCTCTTAGCGTAGGATGGTTTGGTCTTTCAACAGCAGAATTTATTTTACCTGTATTAATCGTTTATTTACTTACAATTACTGCTTGGCAAAATATTTGGATATCAATATCTATATTAACCTTAATCTTTTTACCAATAGTATCATTTTTTTTAGTTAAAAAATTAGATTTCGATACAAGGGAACAAGTGGGCCCTAGTGATATTGAGACAAAAGAAATTAAACAATGGAAAAGACTTGAAGTTATCAAAGATTATAGATTTTATATTATATGTTTAAATATGTTGGCAATGCCATGGATTGCGACTGGTGTTTTTGTTTATCAATCTTTTATTACTGAAGCAAAAGAATGGGGCTCTTTTGTTATTGCTCAATCATTTATGGTTTATTCAATATTGTCTGTTGTTACTTTATTAGGATCTGGATTCTTAATTGATAAATTTACTAGTAGAAAACTTTTAATCTTTATGAATATACCTTTATTGATTTCTACTTTAGTTTTATTTTACTTTGATAATCCAATTACTTCTTTTGTTTTTCTAGGGTTAATAGGTATCTCTAATGGTCTAGCCAATGTTTTAGGCTCATCAACATGGGCTGAAATTTATGGTGTAAAATTTATTGGATCAATTAAAGCATTAACCACTGCTTTGATGGTTTTTTCCACTGCTTTTGGGACAGCTTTATTTGGTTTTTTGATAGATAGAGGTTTTTCCATAGAGCAAATCGCCATGGTATCATTTATCTATATTTTGATATCTTTGATCCTATTATTTATAGTCAGAAATAAGCTAAATCCCCAATATATTTAAAAAATCTCCTTGATTTTTTTTAACTCACTGTGTAGATACTGCGCATGGCTAGAGTTACCGTAGAAGATTGCATCGATAAAGTTGATAGTCCTTATGAATTAGTTTTGGTCGCAAAGGAGAGAGCAACTCAATTAAATTCAGGCATAGAACCAACTTTAGATAGAGATAATGATAAAAATACTGTTATTGCATTAAGAGAAATTGCTGAAGAAAATATTAAAATACCAGATTTAACTGAAAGTGCTGTTTATAAGTTAAGAAAGCATGTTGAACAGATTGATGATGGTGCTGAGGATGATGAAGATATTGGAGATGATTTTGAAAATTTATACAAAGGTGAAATTTCAAAGAGCGGAACACCTATTTTACCGTCAAAAAGAGCAAGAAGAACCCCTGAAAAGATACAAGTTTCTCAAGAAGATTTAGCTGAACTTTCTCAAACAGCCAAGCCAGAAATAGAAACTTCAAATACTAATGATATAGAGGAAGATGAGACCGATGTTTCTTTAGAAGAAGTCTCTGAGAGTGAGGATCAAGCAGCAGACGATACAGGGAACTCAAATTCTTAAGATCAATTAATTACAAAATTCCTTTATTATTTTTTGTCGGTGTTCATCTAGATCAGGTATTTCACCTCTTTTTTTTTCATCTTTATAAGAAGACATTTTAATTGGGTTCCCAGCCAGTTTAAAGTCTCCAACAACTTTGTGAAACGCTTTAACAATCATGTTTCTTGACTCTATTTGAGGGTTTTCAACAGCCTCTTTAATATTGAAAATTGGTCCACATGGAATTTTATCTTTTTCCATTTCACTAACCCAATCACTTGTTCTTTTACTTGATAATTTTTCCTCTAAAATTTTTTTTAGCTCATCCATATTCTTTGCTCTTGATGAGTTGTTAAAAAATTTTGGATCTTTACTAATCTTTGAGATTTTTAGAAGACTACAAAGTTTTTCAAAAAGTTTATCATTTCCAGCTGCAATTATTATGTAACTATCTTGAGTTTTAAAAGCTTCAAAAGGTGCAATCGATGGATGTCTTGATCCCATTGGTTTTGGAATTTCATTATTAGATAGATAACGCGCTATGGCATTTTCTAAGATAGCTATCTGACAATCAAGCATCGAAACGTCTATGAACATTCCTTTCCCAGTTTTTTGTCTATCATATAAAGCTGCATTAATACCTATGGCAGTAAAAAGCCCAGCAGTGATATCTCCAATAGATGTTCCAACTCTAGTAGGTTCAGAATTGGGTTGACCTGTAACACTCATTAAACCTCCCATACCTTGAACAACCATATCGTAAGCTGGCAATTCTTTAAGTGGACCTGTTTGACCAAAACCTGAAGCAGAAGCGTAAATTAGTTTTGGATATTTTTTATTAACATCTTTCCATCCAAACCCCCATTTTTCTAAAGTTCCAGGTTTAAAGTTTTCAACTAAAATATCTGCTTTGGATAAAATTTTTTCAAAAATTTTTTTGTCTTCTTCATTTTTTAAATTAAGGGCAATACTTTCTTTTCCTCTATTTAGAGACATAAAATATGCAGAGTAATTTTTTATAAATGGTCCAAATTTTCTTGAGTCATCTCCAATTTCTGGAGCTTCGACTTTAATTATTCTAGCTCCTAAATCTGATAATATCATAGTGCAGTAAGGTCCTACTAATACTCTTGTTAAATCAACTACCAGTAGGTTTTTTAACGGTCCATCCATATCAATTCATTTTACATGATTTTTATCGACTTGACTCTTATTAATAAGTTCATTTTAATTGAATTATAAAAAATAACAAGAGAGGGAAAAATAATGTTTAAAAAAATATCATTATATTTAACTTCATTAGTTTTTGTTTTTACCACTATTGGTTCAGCTTATGCGGTTACACTAAAAGCGAGTCACCAATGGCCTGGCACTCCAAGAGCTGATGGATCTTATGACCCACGTCATGAAATGGTGCAAATCATTGCAGACGAGGTTAAAAAAGCAAATGTTGGTATAGATATCAGAATTTATCCAGCTAAATCATTATACAAACCAAAAGAACAGTGGAAACCAATGACAACTGGTCAGTTAGATATTTCTGCTTTTCCATTAGCATACGCTTCTAAGTTCCATCCAGAATTTGATGCAACTTTAATGCCTGGAACTGTAAAAAATCATGATCACGCATTAAGATTTAATAAAGGTCCAATGATGACTGAAATTAAAAAAATTATTAATGATGCTGGTGTTGTAGTTTTATCTGATGCTTGGTTAGGTGGTGGTTTTGCTTCAAAAACAAAATGTATTAAAAATCCTAGCGATGCAAAAGGACAGGTAATGAGAGCTGCTGGTAAAGCATTTAACCAAATGTTAGAAGCTGCTGGAGCGGGCATACAAAGTATGCCATCATCTGAAATTTATACTGGTTTACAAACAGGTGTATTGACTGGTGCTAATACTAGTTCAGGAAGTTTTGTGAGTTATAAAATTTATGAACAAGTTTCATGTGCAACGCCTCCAGGAAAATTTGGATTATGGTTTATGTATGAACCAATTCTTATGTCTAAAAAGTCTTTTGATGCTTTAAATTCTAAGCAACAAAAAGCTTTGATGAAAGCTGGAAAAGTTGCTGAAAAATACATGACAGCTCAAGTGGAAAACTTAGATAAAAAGTTTGAAGAAGCTTATAAAGCTGCAGGTGTTAAATTAGTATACATGAACGAAAAAGATCATGCAGCGTGGGTGGAGATTGCAAAAAAATCATCTCACAAAGCATTTGCTGACAAAGTTCCAGGTGGTGATAAGCTGATGGAAATGGCTTTAGCAGTTAAATAAAATAATATATAAAGAACCCCTATTTATTCTTATTAAATAGGGGTTTTTTTATGAAAAAAAAATATCTACAATTTTGTGACTTTATAGCTAAAGCTTGTGGTGCTTTTGCAGTATTAGCTTTACTCTTATCAATCTTAGTGATTGTAGAGTTAGTTTTTGAAAGATATTTTTTTCAAAGAGCAATTACATGGCAGACAGAATTAGTTACCATGTTACTAGTTGCATCAACTTTTATAGGGAGTGTATATGTGCTTAGTGAAAAAGCCCATGTAAGTATGGAATGGATTTATGATTTTCTCTCAAAAAAAAATATTATTCGCTTAAAAATTTTTACTTCTTTGTTAAGTTTAATATTTTTTTTAATTTTATTTTATTTTGGATTTTTAATGGTTGAGGAGGCATTCACAAAAAATTATTCAACCGGAACTGTTTGGGATCCACCTTTATGGATACCATATTCGTCAATGGCTTTAGGTGCTATACTAATGATACTTCAATATATAGCTGAAATAATAAAACTCACTGATGACAAGGATTATAATTAATGGACCCATTGATAATAGCTTTAATTGTAGCAGTTTTTACTTTATTGGTACTTTTTTCTGGAATTCCAATTGCTTTTGGTTTGAGCTTTGTATCGATTGTTCTTTTAGTATCATTTGAAGGCTTTCAAATGCTTGATGTTTTTGCTGAAACATTCTTTGCTGGGTTAAATTCATTTGTTTTGCTCTCGATACCTATGTTTATTTTAATGGGAATGGCAGTTGCCAATTCTCCTGCAGGTAAAGATTTATACATAGGATTAGATAGATGGCTTTGGAGAGTACCAGGTGGACTAGTAATTTCTAATATAGGAGCATGTTCAATTTTTGCTGCATTGAGTGGATCAAGTCCTGCAACTTGTGCAGCTATTGGAACTATGGGAATACCCGAAATGAGAAAAAGGGGGTATTCAGATCAAATAGCCACTGGAACTATTGCAGCTGGTGGGACTTTAGGAGTTTTAATTCCTCCTAGTATTGTTTTAATTGTTTATGGAATTGCAACAGGGACATCAATTGGTAGATTATTTTTATGTGGATTGGTGCCAGGATTTATGTTGGCAGGTATGTTTGCAATTTGGGCACTTATCCATAGTTATTTTATAGATAAAGACGCTTCAAAAGCTTTAAGAAATAGGGTAAAGCCAACATTAAAAGAAAAACTTGAGGTATTACCCAGAATTCTTCCATTTTTAGCAATTATTGCTGGTGTTTTGTATGTTTTGTATGGTGGTGTTGCAACTCCTTCAGAAGCATCCGGAGTTGGGGCGTTCTTAGTTTTTGTTTTAATTGCTGTTGTTTATAAAATTTATCAGCCAAAAAAGATTTGGAATATTGTTAAAGTATCAATGAAAGAGAGTGTAATGATAATGTTTATTATTGCAGCCTCTTATCTTTTTGCCTTCACTCTTTCACAATTATACGTAACTCAGTCTTTAGCTCAAAGTATGGTTGAGCTAAGTTCAAATAAGTGGGTTGTATTTATTTTGATTAATATATTCCTTTTAATTGCTGGTTTCTTTTTACCTCCCGTTGCAGTAATAGTAATGACTTCTGCTATATTATTACCAGTTATAACAACTTTAGGATTTGATCCTTATTGGTTTGCAATAGTGTTTACTATAAATATGGAAATAGGATTGATAACTCCTCCAGTTGGATTAAATCTTTATATTATAAAGGGAATTACACCCGACGTGAGTTTGTCAGAAATTTTAAAAGGTTCTATTCCATTTATGATAATTATGGCTTTGGCTATTTTAATTCTATGTATATTTCCTGAAATTGTTACATGGTTACCTGATAAAGTGATGGGTAAGGCACTTGGATACTAAAATAAGGATTAATAGAAAAGTTTCAGTTGCCCCAATGATGGATTGCACTGATAGACATGATCGTTTTTTTCTCAGGTTAATGAGCAAAAATGTAATGCTTTATACGGAAATGGTTGCTACAAAATCTGCTCTCCATGGAGATAGAAATAAAATTTTATCTTATAGTCCTGAAGAGAAACCTTTGGCTTTACAGGTAGGTGGTTCTAATAAAGATGAATTAGCAGAAGTCGCAAAAATTGCAGAAGACATGGGTTATGACGAGATAAATATCAATCTTGGATGCCCAAGTAAAAAAGTTCAAAAAAACAAGTTTGGTGCATGTCTAATGAAGGAACCAGACTTAGTTGCTGAATGTATTTATTCTATGGTCAAAGTGTGCAAAATTCCTGTGACAGCCAAAACTCGAATAGGTTTTGATGATATTGAAGATTTTGATTATCTTAATAATTTTATTCACAAAATGAAGAATGTGGGTACAAAAACATTTATTTTACATGCAAGAAAAGCAATACTCTCTGGTTTATCACCTAAGCAAAATTTGAATATCCCAAAATTAAATTACAAGATGGTTTATGATATTAAAAAAGCAAATCCAGATTTAGAAATTATTATAAATGGTGGAATAACTAAAATAAGTGAAATAAATGATCACATGAATTTTTGTGATGGTGTGATGATTGGTAGATCAATCTATCAGAACCCATATTCTTTAGTAGAAATTGAAAAAGAAATATTCAACACAACCGATAGTCCTTCAAGAGAAGAAGTCGTAAAAAAGCTTTTAGAGTATTTAGATAATGAGGTAAAGAAAGGGACTAAAGTAAATCACATAATGAGACACACAGTTGGATTATACCATGGTCAGATAGGTTCTAAAGAATGGAAAAGATATTTAAGTGATAATATGATGGCAAGAGACTCTGATTTTCAAAAAGCAAAACATATTATGACTATCGTTCAAAATAATGAAAAAGCTAATCAAGTAAGTTAATAATGGAAACGATTGCTATTGCTGAATTAATAAATTTGTTATTTGTTTTAGCAGTTGCAGCTGCTGGAGCAGGTTTCATGGCTGGATTGCTAGGTGTAGGTGGTGGAATTGTCATGGTTCCTGCTCTTTATTATGCTTTCACAGTTTTGGATTTCGACATTATTACTAGAATGCATTTATCAGTTGGTACATCTCTTGCTATAATCATTCCTACTTCAATTATTTCAACCATGACCCACAAGGAGTATGATGCTGTTGATTTTAAAATGGTAAAATCATTCGGAGTTTTTATTTTAGCAGGTGTTATTTGTGGAACTTTTTTAGCTGTAAATTTAAAAACACCTGCTTTAATTTTATTTTTTTCAATATTTGCGCTTATGGTAGGGTTATTTTTTATTTTTTTAAGAGAGAAACTTGTAGATAATCCAAAAAAAATATCAGCTATTGTAAAAAATATTTCTGGAGTAATTATTGGATTTATATCTGTACCCTTAGGCATAGGTGGTGGATCTTTAATGGTTCCATTTATGAGGACATTTGGATATGATATTAGAAAATCAATTGGAACATCAGCAGCAGTTGGATTTTTAATTGCTGTAACTGGAACAATCACAATGATAACAGGCGGTAAAATAATTGATAATGTAAATACCCCCTATAGTATTGGATACATAAATTTATTAGGATTTGGAGTATTTGTACCTGTAACTATGGTTATGGCTCGAATAGGAGCTAAAGTTGTCCATAAAATTGATAAAAAGTTACTTAGTAAAATTTTTGGAGTATTTTTAATTTTAGTATCAATGCGATCTTTTATAGAGTATTTAAATATTAACTAAAAACAAAAAATTGACCGACTCCCTCTCTAATTTAAATTACTTTTATTTGATTATATTAATGGTCATGGCTGCAATTCCTGTTGGTTTTTTTGCAGGTCTTTTTGGAATAGGAGGTGGTTTAATATCGGTCCCATTTCTTTTTTTTATATTTGACTTTTTAAATCTTTCTGGTGATTACACAATGCATTTGGCGGTAGGCACTGCATTTTTCATAACTATTTTTACCTCTTCAGCTTCTGTTCTCACTCATAGAAAACATAATGCAGTTGATTTTAGTGTTTTAAAGACTTTTGGATCATTTGTAATTTTGGGAGTATTTTTTGGATCCTTTTTAGCAGCTATTTTAAAAACAAAATATTTAATCCTTTTTTTTTCAATTGTTGTCTTCATATTTGGTGCGTATTTGCTTTTACAACAAGAAAATTCAAACAAAATTAAACCTAGATTTAGTTTTTTTCCTAAGGCTATTTTAGGTTTTATATCTGGTTCAATTTCTGCTCCTATGGGGATCACAGGTGCAATGATGAATGTTCCTATATTAAGATTTTTTGGATATCCAATTACAAAAGCTATTGGTAGCGCTGCAGCTATTGGTTGGGTTATTTCTATTTCTGGAACGATAGGTTTCTTTTCAACTGGACTTTATTTAGATGTAAGTCTGCCTTTGAGTGTTGGTTTCATAAATATCCCTGCGTTTCTAATATTTATTCCAATTACAACGATAATGGCAAGAATAGGAGTTAACACAGTTCATAAAATGAGCAAAATTAAAGCTCAGAGAATGTTTGGAGTATTTCTTTATGTTATTGGCACAATTTTTATATTTAGATATTTGAGTTTATAGGTAATTTAAAAAGTTATGAGAGAAATTATAAAAGTTGTAAAAGAGAAACTTGTAGCCAAATATTTAAAAGATGGCTCTATTAAAAATTACACAAAGAAGGCTAAGAAATTTAAGCCCAGAATAAAAGCAAGAATAAGAAAAAACAAAAAAATTATTGGTAAAAATATTGATCACTTTTTTGATTGGATTAAAGGTGCAGAGTTAGTTGAATTAAAAGAATGTAACACTAAAGAAGATCCTGTCAGACCTGAACTTAATAATGTTTTTAGAAGAAGTTATGGAAGAAAAATTTTTGGAGTTAAATATAAAAGGGAAATTCATGCTGTCATGTGTTTTGCCTATACCAATGAAATTCCTAAGTCTATTGAAGAGCTTGATATAATGAGTCAAGATGCACATTTACAAAGTACTTTAAGAGGACAGAATGTTGGAAAAATTGCAATAGCTTATACTGTTTGGTCTAAAAAAAAAGGTGGTGGTAAATTAATTGTCAAAGAAGTTTTTAACAAAATTAAAAAATCAAACCACATTAATAGATTAGTCACATTATCACCTTTGACTGACATGGCTTATAAGTTTCATATAAAAAATGGTGCTAAATTAATTAGAGTTAACGAAACAACTCAGAATTTTGAATATAAAGTTGTCAAGAATAAATTATATTAAAAAAAAGGGTGGCTTCAGTCTCCCTCTACCACCCATAAGTATATTTTAAGTGATTCATTAAAAGAAAAAAAACACTTTATAAGCGAATTAGATTAAGAATTGTCTAATTATGGCAGATGTTCAATCTCTGAAATATCTGCAATATCTATTATATCAACTTTATAAGATACTATAATAATTGGATGTTTAGTTGTGTAGGGAATAGTATAAAGATCTTTATTTTTTAAATTAAGATTATGTTCATCGGAATAGGAATTAATAGACTCTAAAATCTCAAAATTATTTAATTCTCGAATGATCTTACTAGAACCATAAGATAATGAAGCTTGATATATACTACCAGTTTTTGCACCAGTAAATATTGGACCCAATAAGGCTGTACCAGGGGCGGTGCAACTACTTAATAAAAAGAAAAATAGAATTAGTAAAATTTTTTTGTACATAAAAATAAATTGAGTTCTTCTATTATCCGATTCTTAAAAAAGAAAATTTTTAATTAGAGTTTTCCACAAAAAAAATTACACGTGGGGATTGTATTATCTTAATTTAGTCAATTAATAATTAGATTATTAAATTTATAAAACTCAATTTAAACACAAGAAATGTATTTAAATTTATCCAAAGTTGTTAATTTTATTTTTGTGCCAAAAAAAAATAAAAGTTCATATTCTAGTTTTACAAATAAGAGTGGTCTTTTGAAATTCAATTTTGCCCCATCAAAAATTTTAAATAAAACAACAAATGAAATTCAAAATTTTTTCAAAAAAGTAAAAAAGAAGCAGGAAATTGAGAAAAGAAAGCTAGAAAAGAAAAGATTATTAGATGAAAAAAAAGAGGCAAAAAGACAAAAAAGACAGGAACAAATAGATCGTTTGAATAAAATTAAAGAGGAAAAAAGACAGATATTAGCACAAAAAAAATTAGCTATTGAAAATGAGAGAAAAGTAAGAATCAACGAGGAAAAAAGGAAAAAGATTGAAACGAGACGTTTAAAGATTGAACAACAGAAATTAAAAGATGAGGAGGCTAGAAAAATAAGAGAAGATACGCAAAAACTGAGGCAAGAAGAATTAAGAATGAAAATGTTAGAGAGACAAAGAATTCGTGAAGAAAAAATCAAAATAAAAGAGGAACAAATAGCTTTAAAACAAATAGAAGCGCAAAGAGCTAGAGAAGAAAAAGAAAAGATAAGACAAGAACAATTGAGAATTAAGGAGATAGAAAGACAAAAGCGTTTAGATGAAGAACAAAAAATTCGAGAAGCTGCAAGAAAATTAAAATATGAAGAACAAAAGCTACGAGAAACAGAAAACAGAATTAGACAACTTGAAATAGATAGACAACAGGAACTTCAGAGACAACTGTTAAAAGAACAGGCTTTACAGAGAGAAAAAGAGGAAGAATTAAGATTAAAAGAGGAAAAAATAAAAGCAGATGAACAAGATAAACTAAAAAAAGAAAAAGAACAAAGAGAGAGAGAAGAAGAGTTGAGGAAAGAACAAGAAAAACAAAAAAGAATTGAGGAAGAAAAAGAGTTAGCTTTAAAAGCCAAATTAGATGAAGAAGAAAGAATTAGAGAAGAAAATAAAAGAATTAAAGAATGGGAAGATAAATTTGATCAAGAGCAAAAAAAGAAGGAGGAAGAATTAATCAAAAAATTTTATAGCGACAAGCCATCTTTAGAAAATTTAAATAACGAAAAAAAAGATGAAACAAAAAATTAAGATTATATTTTTTGATCGTATTCACCGATCTTCTTGGTTGCCTGAAGTAAATTATCTATAAATCTAAATATTTTTAGTTTTCTTTGATTTGATGTTGGACTTTCAGTTACAACAACTAATGATGGTTTATTAGAAGAAGCTCTAATTAGTCCCCAAGATCCATCTTCAAAAGAAAATCTTATACCATTGACGGTCAATATTTCTTTAATTTCCTGATTGTCAATTTTTATTTTTTGGTCTTTTATTTTTTTAAATTCCTTCACCATTTCATCAACAACATTATATTTTTCTTCATCTTTACAAAAGGGTGCCATTGTTGGCGATTGGTAAGTGGTTGGAAGTTCTTTAATTATTTCACTCATTTTTTTGTCTTGATTATTTAATAAGTGACAAACTTGAATTGCTGAATTTATTCCATCGTCATAACCATAACCCAATGGTTGATTGAAAAAAAAGTGTCCACTTTTTTCAAATCCAGCTAAAGCTTTTTCATTATGTACTTTTCTTTTAATGTGAGAATGACCAGTTTTCCAATATAAAGTTTGACATTGATTTTTATTTAAAATTTTGTCAGTTGAATAAAGACCAGTAGATTTTACATCTACAACAAACTTTGAATTTTTATGTGAATTAGAAAGATTTCTGGCGATTAACAAACCTATTTTATCAGAAAAAATTTCGTTTCCCTCATTATCAATTACACCAACGCGATCACCATCTCCATCAAAACCAAAACCAATATCAGCATTATTTTCTTTTACTGATTTAACGATTGCATGAAGCATTTTAAGATCTTCAGGGTTTGGATTATATTTTGGAAAACTCCAATCTAAATTACAGTCTAATTCTACCACTTCACATCCAATTCCTCTTAGTATATCAGGAGCAAAAATCCCCGCTGTACCATTACCACAAGCAACAACAGCTTTTATTTTCTTTTTTAACTTATTTTTACTTATCAAATCCTCTTTATAGACTTTATCAAAATTTTTAATTTGTTTTTCATTACCGTTGCCTTCAGTAAAATTTTGGTTTAAGGTAATTTCTTTTAATTCTTTCATTTCCTCAGGAGCGTGTGTTAATCCTTTTGTGACTCCCATTTTTACTCCTGTCCATCCGTTTTCATTGTGGCTAGCTGTTACCATCGCAACTGCGTCAGCATCTAAATTAAATTGTGCGAAATAAACCATTGGCGATAAAGATAAACCAACATCTTCAACGAAACACCCAGTTGATATTAAACCCTTCTTTAAAGCTGACTTTATTTTTTCGCTGTATGATCTATAATCATGTCCGACTATCACTCTTGGGTTTTCTTTTTTAGTATGTTTTTTAATTTGAGTTCCTAGACCTTTTCCAAGATTCGTGATTCCTGGCTCATTAATGTCTTTTTCGTAAATCCATCTTGCGTCATATTCCCTAAAGCCGAAGGGGTCTATTTTTATTGATTGAGGCATGCTGTTAATTACTTACATTTTTTTCATTTTTATAGTTGAATTTTTTTTTCACTGTTCTATAAATGTTCTGTTGATTTACATAATATTTAGTATATTAACACTAAGCGTATACAACATGTAGTTGTTTTCGCTATATTAACAATATATATTAACAAAAAATGAATAAAATACTATCGCAGGCATTAAAGAAAGCTGTCTCTGAATATAGCCCGGAAGTCAAGGAAGTCCAGAAAAGCAATAGACCAGATTTATTCTCATTAAATAATGAAACTGAGTTGTTTCAAAATGATAAAGGCATAATAATTAAAATTGATCGTTCGAGAGACGCTAAATTAACAGATTTTGGTAAAGCCACTTTAAAAGATAGATATCTAGGTCACAATGAATCTTTTCAAGATTTATTTGCAAGAGTAGCAAGTACTTACGCTGATGATAATTTACATGCACAAAGAGTATATAATTATATTAGTAATTTATGGTTTATGCCAGCAACACCTGTCTTATCAAATGGTGGAACTAAAAGAGGTTTGCCCATTTCGTGTTTTTTAAATGAAGCTTCTGACAGCCTAGGAGGTATCCTAGATTTATGGAGTGAGAACGTTTGGTTAGCAGCAAAGGGTGGTGGTATAGGAAGTTATTGGGGAAATTTAAGATCTATTGGGGAAAAAATTGGTAGAGTAGGTAAAACTTCAGGCATTATTCCATTTATTAAAGTAATGGATTCTTTGACGATGGCAATTAGTCAGGGATCTTTAAGAAGAGGTTCAGCTGCATGTTATCTTCCAATTGATCACCCAGAAATAGAAGAATTCATTGAAATGAGAAGACCAACTGGTGGAGATCCTAACAGAAAAGCACTTAATTTACATCATGGGGTTTTAGTTTCAGATGCGTTTATGAGAGCGGTTGAAACTGATGAGCAATGGCCATTGAAAAGTCCAGTTGATGGAACTATTCAACAAACTCTTTCTGCTAGAAATTTATGGATCAGATTATTAACGGCTAGAATTGAAACAGGTGAACCATATATTATTTACATAGACACTGTTAACAGACAAATTCCTCAACATCATAAACTTGCAAATTTAACAGTTAAAACATCTAACTTGTGTAGCGAAATTACATTGCCAACGGGAATTGACAAAGACGGGAATGATAGAACAGCCGTTTGTTGCTTGTCATCTTTGAATATTGAAAAGTATGATGAATGGAAAGATGATAAAAACATGATTAACGATGTGATGAGATTTCTAGACAATGTATTAAGTGATTTCATAGAAAAAGCTCCTGAGGAATTTAAAGATGCAAAATATTCTGCTGAAAGAGAAAGAAGTGTTGGACTAGGTGTAATGGGTTTTCACTCATTTTTACAAAAAAATAGAATTCCACTTGAGTCGGTTATGGCTAAAGCATGGAATAAAAAAATTTTTAAGAATATTCATGAAAAAGTTAATCAAGCCTCTAAAGATTTAGCGGAGGAAAGAGGAGCATGTCCTGATGCTGCAGAATATGGTTATAAAGAGAGGTTCTCTAACAAAACTGCAATAGCACCGACAGCATCTATTTCAATTATTTGTGGAGGTGCTTCACCTGGTATAGAACCAATAGCAGCGAACAGCTATACTCACAAAACTCTTTCAGGATCATTTAATGTCCGTAACAGATATCTTGAAGAAATTTTAGATAGCCATGGTAAAAATGACGATGAAACATGGTCTACAATAACTACGAACCAGGGTTCTGTCTCTCATTTAAATTTCTTAACAAACTTAGAAAAAGATGTTTTTAAAACTGCTTTTGAACTTAATCAAAATTGGATTATAGAACTGAGTGGAGATAGAACACAATATATCTCTCAAGCGCAATCAGTTAATTTATTTTTACCTGCAGATGTCCATAAAAGAGAACTTCATAAAATCCATTTTGATGCTTGGAAAAAAGGTCTTAAAAGTTTGTACTACTGTAGGTCTAAATCAATTCAGAGGGCTGAAAATATTAATGATGCTAAATCAACTGATATTACAGCTAATGTATATAAATCAAATAACCAACAACAAGGCGAACAGCCAGAATACGAGGAGTGTTTATCATGTCAGTAGCAGAAAAAATCAAAATTAAAGATAAAGAGATAGTTCAACCAAAAAAAATGGGACTTTTAGTCGAAAATCCTGTTTATAAACCATTTAGATATCCTTGGTGTTATGATGCTTGGTTAACACAACAAAGAATTCATTGGTTGCCTGAAGAAGTTCCACTTGGTGATGATGTCAGAGATTGGCAAAAAAATTTATCTCAGCCAGAGAAAAATTTGTTAACACAAATCTTTAGATTTTTTACTCAAGCAGATGTTGAGGTAAATAATTGTTACTTGAGACATTACACAACTGTTTTTAAACCAACAGAAGTTTTAATGATGATGACAGCATTTGCTGCTATGGAAACAGTACATGTTGCAGCTTATTCTCATTTATTAGATACAATTGGAATGCCAGAGTCAGAATACTCTGCTTTTATGAAATATAAAGAGATGAAGGATAAGTACGATTATATGCAAGGCTTTAATGTAAACTCAAAAGAGGATATTGCTAAAACAGTTGCTGTATTTAGTGCGTTCACAGAGGGCTTACAATTATTTGCAAGTTTTGCGATCCTTTTGAATTTTCCAAGACACAATAAAATGAAGGGTATGGGCCAGATTGTTACTTGGTCAGTTAGAGATGAAACTCTTCATTGCAATTCTATGATAAGAATTTTTAAAGAATTTATAAAAGAAAATCCTGAAATTTGGACACCGAAATTAAAAAAAGAACTTTATGAAGCTTGTAGAATAATAGTTGAACACGAAGATGCTTTCATTGATTTAGCTTTTGAAATGGGTCCAATGGAAGGATTAACTGCACAAGAAGTTAAAGATTATATTAGATTTATTGCCAATAGAAGATTAAGTCAGCTTGGATTAGAACCAATTTACAAAGTAGAAAAGAATCCTTTAGGTTGGTTAGATACCATGTTGAATGCTGTTGAGCATATGAACTTCTTTGAAGGCCGTGCAACAGAATATTCAAAGGCATCTACACAAGGTACTTGGGCAGAAGCTTTTAGCTAAAAGTGAGAAATATACTTATAATATTATTTTTAATATTATTCACTAGTTGCAACACAGTAACTGGAACAGTAGAGGGTACAGTAAGGGGAGTTTATAAAGATGCAAAAACACTGCATCATTATTCGACTTGCGTATTTACCAAAACTCAATGTGGTGATTTAGATTTAGACTAAATTGAAATATAAAAAATATTTTAGAAAAACAAGTCTCAAGCAGAAAGGTCATGGAGACTATTTTTTAAAAGAAATTGAAAAAGAAAAACCAAAATTTTTTTTAGAAGTTGGTGTTTTTCATGGTGTTACAGCAAGAAATGTTTGTGAATTGCTCTACAATCTTCACAAAAATGATTTTAAATATGTTGGATTAGATTTGTTTGAAGAAAATGATGAAAATAAAAATGAAGTTATACCTAATACAACTTTTAACAATCCGTTAAAAAGATTTTATTTTAAATATATAAAAAAACAAAACCCTTACAGCATGGAAGCAGTAGAGGATCTTTTAAAAAAATTTAAAGAAAATATTCATTTAATTAAAGGAAATTCAAATAAGATTTTAAAAAAAATAGATATGACAAAAATAGATTATGTTTTTTTAGATGGAGGTCACGATTATGAGACAGTTAAAAATGATCTTGCCTGTTGTCTTGAAGTATTAAATAAAAATGGAACAGTTTTATGTGATGATTATAATCTTGGAAGTGCACCGGGTGTAAAAAAAGCTATAGATGAATTTGTAAATCTTAACAATTTAAAGTGCGAAATTCTTTGTGAAGGAAGATTTGCAAAAATTCAGAATTAAAAATTATCTTTGATTTAATTGAACGACTTTTCTATGTTGATTACCCTTATAACTAGCTAATGGTCTAATTAGTTTATTAGCTGCATGTTGCTCCATGATATGAGCTGACCAACCTGTAATTCTTGAAATAACAAAAATTGGAGTGAAGAAATCAGTATCAAAACCCATTAAATGATAGGTTGGACCGGTAGGATAGTCTACGTTTGGATGAATATTTTTTCTCTCTATCATGACTTTTTCAACAATTTCATATATTTTTTCAAATTTTTTATCTTTTTTAATTTTTGCGACCCTAGCAAAATATTTTCTCATTGTTGGAACTCTAGAGTCACCAGATTTATAAACTCTATGACCGAATCCCATTACTACTTCTTTTTTATCTAAAGCGTTATTAATCCATTTAAGAGCATTTTCAGGTTTCTTTATTTTATTCATCATATGCATCACTTCCTCATTAGCACCACCGTGAAGAGGACCCTTCAAACTCGCTATTGCTCCAGTAATAGCACCATGTATATCTGACAAGCTACTAGTTATAGTTCTTGCAGTAAATGTAGATACATTAAAACTATGTTCTGCATACAAGATTAAAGATACATCAAAAGCTTTTACTATTTCTTTTTGAGGAATTTTTCCAAAGCACATATAGAAAAAATTTTCAGCAATATTTAAATTTTTTTTGGGTTTAATAATATTTTTACCTTTTCTTAATCTATAAAAAGCAGCTAAAGCTGTTGGTGTTTTGGCTAAAATTCTTATAGCCTTACGCATGTTTGCTTCTGGTGATGAGTCAATTGTTTCTTTGTCTTCGAGACCCATTATACTTACAGCTGTTCTAGCAACATCCATTGGATGAGATTTTTTTGGCATCTTCTTTAAAATAGAATAAAGATCTTTTGATAACTCTCTATTGTTTCTCTCTTCTTTTTCAAATTTTCTAAGCTCGATAGTGTTTGGAAGATCTTTATTTAAAATTAAATAAGCCACCTCTTCAAATTTACAATATTCACATAAATCTTGAGCAGCATATCCTCTGTAAGTAAGGGAATTAATTTCAGGCATAACTTTTGAAACTTCTGTTTCATCAACCACTATCCCTAATAAACCCTTTTTTATTTCATCGCTCATTATTCATGACCTTCAGTATCAAAGTTATATATTTTTTCGTCTAAACTATTATATTTCTCGTAATCAACAAGCTCATATAATCGTTTTCTTGATTGCATTTTATCAATAATATTGTTTTGGTGTCCATTTGCATAAATGTCTCTTAATCCATCTTCAACATTTTTCATTGCTAATCTTTGAGTTGTAACTGGATAAATGACAATGTTATAACCGAATTTTTCTAGTTCTTTATAATTAAATAATTTAGATTTTCCAAATTCTGTCATGTTCGCAAGTAAATAGCATGATAGATCTTTTCTTACCCTCTCAAATTCTTTTTCATTTTCTAAAGCCTCTGGAAAAATTATCTCAGCACCTGCATCAACATAAGCTTTACACCTATCAATCATTTTATCAATTCCTTCTACACTTTTAGCATCTGATCTTGCAATAATTTTAAAATTCTCATCTTTTTTAGCAGCTACACATTCTTTAATTTTTTTCACCATAGATTCAGTTGTAATCAATTCTTTATTATCTAAATGTCCACATCTCTTTCTTTCTATTTGATCTTCGAGATGGACTGCAGAAATTCCAAAATCCTCAAAAGTTTCTATTGTTTCTTTGCAAGATTTGAAACCAGTATCAATATCAACAATTGTTGGAAGATTTGTAACTCTTGAAATTAAATATGATCGAGTACTTACATCTTGTAAAGTTGTTAATCCAATATCTGGAAACCCAAGATCATTAGCCATTACTCCGCCTGACACATAAACCGCATCATAACCTATTTCTTCAATAAGTTTAGCGGTTAAAGGATTATAAGCACCAGGAACTCTTAAAATTTTATTTGATTTTAACTTTTTAACAAAATCTTCTCTTTTTTGATTTGGTTCTTTTTCTATAAAGTGCATTAAAAAATTCCTTTTTTTAGATTTCTCATAAGTTTACTTTTTTTAACTTCAATATTTAATTTATCTAGATGACCTGATTTTAATTTTTTTATATTTTGCACTATTTTTAAAAATCTATCACTTTCTTTTTTATCTAGTATATTTTCAGTTAAAGTTAAAAATTTTCTTATATAATTTGCTCTTTTAAATGGCCGTGAGCCGTATGGATGAGCATCAGCAACACTTTGCTCCTGAGATATTTTTTTACCATTTTTGAGTGTTATTACTACTTTTGCACCAAAAGCTTTTTTCTTTGGATTAGGATCATGATATTTTCTGGTCCATTTTTTATCTTCGTGAGTTTTTATTGATCTCCAAATTCTTATAGTGCTCTTTTTTTTAGCCCTAGATTTTGTATATGATTTTACATGGTGCCAAGAACCATCCTCTAATGCAACGGCAAAAATATACATTATAGAGTGATCTAATGTTTCTCTACTTGCATTGGGATCCATCTTTTGAGGATCATTTGCACCTGTTCCAATAACATGATGAGTATGATGACTAGTATAAATATCTATCTTTTTAATTTGATTAAGATTTTGAATTCTTTTTTTAAGTTTTTTTGCTAAATCAATTAAAGCTTGGGATTGATATTCAGCTGAATATTCTTTTGTGTAAGTTTCAAGTATCGCTTTTTTTATTTCACCTTTTTTTGGAAGTGGCACTTTATATAATGCTTTTTTACCGTCTAAAATTCTTGCTATTACACTATCTTCTCCTTCGTAAATTGGACTTGGAGCACCTTCTCCACGCATAACTCTGTCAACAGCCTCGATTGCAAGTTTTCCAGCGTGTGCAGGTGCGTAAGCTTTCCAACTTGATATTTCACCTTTTCTCGATTGCCTTGTTGAAATTGTTGTATGCAAAGCTTGTTGTACTGCTTGATAAATTGTTTCTGTATTTAACCTCAGCATTGAGCCTATGCCTGCAGCAACACTTGGTCCTAAGTGAGCTATGTGATCCACTTTATGTTTATGTAAACAAATCCCTTTTACTAAATTTACCTGGACCTCATAAGCAGTTATGATTCCTCTTAAAAGATCTAACCCACTTTTCTTATTTTGCTGAGCTACACTTATCAGGGCAGGAATGTTGTCTCCTGGATGACTGTAATCTGCAGCTAAAAAAGTATCATGAAAATCCAGTTCTCTTACCGCTGTTCCATTTGACCATGCTGCCCACTCACAATCAAATTTTAATTTACTATTAACTCCAAATAAAGTAGCGCCATTTTTTCTTGAATGTTTTAATGCCATTTCTCTTGATGATATAACTGGCCCTCTGTTAAGAGATGCAATTGCAACAGATGCGTTATCAATAATTCTATTAATTACCATTTCAACAGCATCTTTATTTAATTTTGCATTATCGCTTGCAATCTCTGCAATTTTCCATGCAAGCTGTTTTTTTTTAGGCAAACGTGTTTTAGATGGATAAACTTTTACATTATGAACTATCAAAATAACTCCTAAATATCGAGATTGTTTTTAATAGTTAAAAAAAAATAATCAATATTAAAGATATTTTGTTACTATTT
This sequence comes from uncultured Pelagibacteraceae bacterium, assembly GCA_902597215.1. Taxonomy (GTDB): domain Bacteria; phylum Pseudomonadota; class Alphaproteobacteria; order Pelagibacterales; family Pelagibacteraceae; genus Pelagibacter. The sequence continues at coordinate 21,567 of CACJWU010000001.1, forward strand.
TTTCAATACCTACAAAGTCTTTAACTAAGTGATTGTGGAAAATTTCGGTTGTATTTTTTTCAGTATATCCATCCTCAAGGAGAATTACTGGTATACCCGCATCCTTAGCCGCATTGGCATCTGTTTCACTATCACCAATCATTAGTGATTTTTTTATATCTCCATCTAATATTTCTATAACAGATGTCAGATGTCTTGGATCAGGCTTGCAATAATTGAAGGTATTATGGCCAGCTACATATTCAAAAAAATCATAGATACCAATTTTTTTTAAAAGATCGATAGCTAAATGTTCTTGCTTGTTTGTGCAAACTGCCATTGAAATATCATTTTCCTTAGACCATATTAAAAAATCTTTAACACCTTTTATAAGTGTGCTTTCATTGACAATATTTTTTCCGTAAAAATCTACAAAATCCTTTACCATTTCTTTTTTAATTTCTTCATCTTCTACTTTGCTAAATTCTTTTTTTGCCTGACCCCAAATTGACCTACCTAGCATAGCACCAGCACCTTGACCTACTAAATTTCTAATTTGTTCAGTTGACTTTGTTGGATAGCCAAATTTTTTCATTACATGATTATGAGCAGCCATAAGATCTGGTGCTGTATCGACCAAAGTTCCGTCTAAATCAAAAAGAATTGTAAATTTTTGTTTCATAATCAAAAGTATTTTTAAGAAATATTTTGTGAATTAAGAAACATATATACTTAATATAAAGAATTTCATAGATGAAACAGTTAAATTTACAAAATCCACAAAACAAACTTAGAAATAAGTTTTCTAAATTGGGTGTTAAAATGATTGGTCCTGAGACAATTTATTTTTCAAAAGATACCAAGATTGGAAAAAATGTAACAATAGAACCTTATGTTGTTTTTGGAAAAAAAGTTAAAATAGGAAATAATGTAACCATTAAATCTTTTTCACATCTTGAAAACTGCAAGGTAGAAAGCAAAGTTGATATTGGTCCCTATGCCAGAATTAGACCTGGAGCAATTTTAAAAGAGGGTTCTAAAGTTGGTAATTTTGTTGAAATTAAAAAAAGTACTCTTGGAAAAAAATCAAAAGTAAATCATTTAACTTATATTGGTGATAGTGTTATTGGAAAATCAGTTAATGTTGGCGCAGGAACTATTACATGCAATTATGACGGAGTTAAAAAAAGTAAAACTAAAATAAAAGATAATGTTTTTATCGGCTCGAATTCTTCATTGGTAGCTCCATTAACAATTGAAGAGGGTAGTATTATTGGTGCTGGCTCTGTTATTACAAAGAATGTTAAAAAGAAATCTTTAGCGTTAACAAGAAGTTTACAAACTGAAATTAGAAATTATAAAAGAAAGTCAAAATAATTATGTGTGGAATTATAGGAATAAATAGTAATAAACCAGTTTCATCAACAATTATTAATTCTTTAAAGAAACTTGAATACAGAGGTTATGATTCTGCTGGAATTGCTACTTTGTCCAGTGGACTAATTAACGAGGTAAAATCTGAAGGAAGAGTTGATAATCTTGAAAAAAATTCTTTGGTTCAAAACATGGAGGGCACAATAGGCATTGGTCATGTAAGATGGGCAACACATGGTTTGCCTAATAGTGTTAATGCTCATCCTCATTCTTCACAAAATGTATCAGTTGTCCATAATGGTATAATAGAAAATTCCACATTATTAAAAAAATTTTTAGTTGGTAAAGGTCATAAATTTAAATCTCAGACGGATACTGAAGTGATTGTTCATTTAATTACGGAACATTTAAAAACAGATGATATCGTTACCTCAGTCAAAAAAACTTTAAAGTCTTTACATGGAAGTTTTGCACTTGGTATTATTTTTAAAGACCAGCCCGATCTAATTGTTGGAGCTAGACGGGGATCACCTTTGGCTGTTGGCTACGGGCCGAATGAAAATTACTTAGGCTCAGACTCATATGCTCTTAAATCAATGACAAATAAAATAACCTACTTAAACGATGGAGAATTCTGCATTATTAAAAAAGATCATGTTGAATTCTTCAATGAAGATGGGATCAAGATAAATAAAAAAGTATTAGAACTATCCTCAACAGAAGAAAAATATGACAAAGGTGAATACAAACATTTTATGGCAAAGGAAATTGAGGAACAACCTGTAACTCTTAAAAATGGAATTAATGAATATGTTGATAAATCTAATAACGATATAAATATTTACAATTTTCCATGGAAAATAAATGAAATTTCTTCAGTAACTTTAATCGGCTGTGGTACTGCTTACCACTCATGTTTAATGGCTAAATATTGGTTTGAAGAACTTACGTCTTTAGATGTAAGTGTTGATATAGCATCAGAATTTAGATACAGAAAAAATAGATTTAAAAAAGATAGTTTATATATATTCGTTTCTCAGTCAGGAGAAACAGCAGATACCTATGCAGCTCTTGATTTATGTAAACAAAATAATATGAAAACTTGTGCTGTAGTAAATGTAATTGAAAGCTCAATTGCAAGAGACTCTGAATTTGTATTACCGATTCACTGTGGTACTGAAATCGGTGTTGCTTCAACAAAAGCTTTTTTAGGTCAGATCTTAATTTTATATATTTTATCTTTAAAGATTGGATTATGGAAAAAAGATATAAATAAAGAGACTTTTGGCAAGAAACTTAAAGATTTAAAAGAATTACCAAAATTAGTCGAGAAAACTTTGTTAACTGACAATAAAATACAAACAATATCTGGTACTTTTAATGAAGCTAAAGGATCTATGTTTTTAGGAAGAGGATTTTCATTTCCAATTGCACTTGAAGGTGCACTAAAATTAAAAGAATTATCTTATGTTCACGCTGAAGGTTATCCTGCTGGTGAAATGAAGCATGGTCCATTAGCACTAATAGAGGAAGGAATGCCAGTGGTAGTTTTAGCTCCGAGAGATAACTATTATAAAAAAACAATTTCTAACATGCAGGAAGTAATTGCTAGAGGAGCAAAGGTTTTACTTATTACCAACAAAAGCAAAGATGAAGTCGTTTCAGAAAATATTTGGGAAAAAATAGAAGTTGAAAGTACTAATGAGGATCTTCTACCATTTCTTTTAACAATTCCTTTACAAAAATTAGCTTATTATTCCGCACTGAAAAAAGGATATGACATAGATAAGCCTAGAAATTTAGCTAAATCTGTAACCGTTGAATAATCGGAAAACTCTGATACAACAATCTTGAGTTGAATATGAAAAATTGGAAATTAAATAGCTGGAGAAAGTACCCAGTGAAACATATTCCGGAATATCCGGATAAAAAGGAACTGGATCAAGTTTTAAGTAAGATAAAAACTTTTCCACCACTTGTGTTTGCTGGTGAAACAAGACATCTTAAACAACAACTTGCTGATGTTGTGGATGGAAAAGCTTTTTTATTACAAGGTGGAGATTGTGCAGAAAGTTTTGCGGAATTTCATCCTGATAACATAAGAGATACATTTAAAGTAATTTTACAAATGTCATTAGTTTTGACTTATTCAGCATCTTTACCAGTTGTAAAGCTTGGTAGGATAGCTGGTCAGTTTTCAAAACCAAGAAGTGCGCCTACAGAAATTCAAGGTGGTAAAGAATTACCAAGTTATTTAGGTGATAACATTAATGCAATTGATTTTACAGAAAAAGCTAGAAGACCAGATCCTAAAAGATTATTTAAAGCTTACTCTCAATCAGCTTCAACTCTAAATATTTTAAGAGCTTTTTCGAAAGGTGGTTTTGCAGATTTAAATAAGGTTCATTTATGGAACTTAGATTATATTAAAAAAAGCCCTCAAGCTAAAAAATTCAAAGAATTGGAAGATAAAATTGCTGATGCTCTAGGTTTTATGGAAGCTTGTGGAATAACTTCTGATTTTAATAATAGATTATATACAGTAAATTTTTGGACTTCTCATGAAGCATTGTTGTTACCTTTCGAGGAAGCCATGACTAGAACAGACTCAACAACTGGTGAAAATCATGACACATCAGCACACTTTGTTTGGATTGGTGATAGAACTAGACAGATAGATGGAGGTCATGTTGAGTTTTGTAGAGGAATTGAAAATCCTATTGGAATAAAATGTGGCCCAACATCCAAGCCTGATGAAATAGCAAAGATTTGTGAAACTATAAATCCTAAAAATGAAAAAGGTAAAATAACTTTAATTTCTAGATATGGTCATAAAAATGTAGAAAAATTTTTGCCTAAGCTAATTAGAGGAATTAAAAAAGAAGGTTTAAATGTAGTTTGGTCATGTGACCCAATGCATGGAAATACAGTAAAGTCTACAACAGGATTTAAAACAAGACCTTTTAACGATGTAGTTAATGAAGTTAAAAATGTTTTTGCTGTTCATCAAGCTGAGGGATCTTATGCGGGTGGTTTACATGTTGAAATGACAGGACAAGATGTTACAGAATGTACAGGTGGTGCAAGAAAAATATCTGATGCTGATTTATCAAGCAGATATCATACTCATTGTGACCCACGATTGAACTCTGATCAAGCTTTGGAGTTGGCTTTTTTAATTTCAGATGAGATAAAAAAGAATAGCAGCTATTCAAAAAATGCTATTCAAGCGGCATCTTAAGCCATTGCTTTCTAGCATTAGGTAACTAAATATAAAGTATGAAACCTTCAGAAAAAGTAAAATTTATATCTAACTGGATTAAATCGTATGTTGACCAAATGCCTAATAAAGCAAAATCTTTAGTCATTGGGATATCCGGAGGGATTGATTCCTCAGTATCAAGCACTTTATCTGCAATGACAGGTTTAAAAACAATTGTTTTATCAATGCCAATAAAACAAAAAGTAAATCAACATGATTTAAGTTTAAAACATCAAAAATGGTTAGTAGAAAAATTTAAGAATGTAGAAGCTCATACTATAAGTTTAGATAAATTGTTTGAGTCTTTTTCCTCTACTTTAAATAAATTTGATAATGAGCATGGATTTGCTAATTCTAGAGCAAGATTAAGAATGGCAACTTTGTATCAAGTTGCTGCTGCAAATAATGGAATAGTAGTTGGAACAGGAAACAAGGTTGAGGATTTTGGAGTTGGTTTTTACACAAAATATGGTGATGGTGGAGTAGATATTTCACCAATAGCCGATTGTAATAAAACAGAAGTTTGGGAACTCGGTAAAGAATTGGGTATATTAAAAGAAATAATCAATGCTCCTCCAACAGATGGTCTTTGGGATGATGGTAGAACAGACGAAGGACAACTAGGGTTCAAATATGAAGATTTAGAAGACGCAATGATAAATTCCGACTCACCTCATAAAGAAGAGTACGAAAAAATTAGAAAACAAAATTTGCATAAAATGGAGCCAATTCCAGTATGCAAAATTCCTAGTTAATCAATTAGATTAACAAATCATCAAATAAGGTATATTTCTTAATCAATTTATATGGATATTTTTTTAACAAATAATTTAACAAATAAAAAAGAACAATTTGTTCCAAATAATAAAAAAAGTATTGGAATGTATGTTTGTGGACCTACTGTTTATGATGATCCACATATTGGTAATGCAAGACCTTTAGTAATTTTTGATATTCTTTTTAAATTACTTAAAAATAGTTTTTCAAAAGTCACTTATGTAAGGAATATTACTGATATAGATGATAAAATTATAAAATCTTCTCAAGAAAAAAAAATTTCTACAAAAGAATTAACTGAAAAAATAATTTCTAGCTTTTTTGAGGATTGTAAGTTTTTAAACTGTGAAAATCCAACTCACCAGCCTAAAGCAACTGAACATATTGATCTAATGATTGAAATGATAAATCAGTTAATCAAAAAAGATTTTGCCTATGAAAATAATAATCATGTTTATTTTGAAGTTAAAAAATTTTCTGATTATGGAAAACTATCGAATAAAAAATTAGATGATCTACTGGCCGGTTCTAGAGTAGAAGTGAGTGACAATAAAAAAAATTCTGAAGATTTTGTACTATGGAAACCTTCAAATAAAGATGAGCCTTCATGGGAGTCTCCTTGGGGAAAGGGAAGACCCGGGTGGCATTTAGAATGTTCTGCTATGTCTAAAAAATTCTTAGGAAATGAATTTGATATACATGGCGGTGGTATTGACTTGATATTCCCTCATCATGAAAATGAAATAGCTCAGTCTAGGTGCGCAAATGATACAAAAATTTTTGCTAAATATTGGGTTCACAACGCTTTTATTACTATGTCCAATGAGAAAATGGCAAAGTCTCAGGGAAATATTCTTAAGATCAAAGATTTTAGAAATAAAATAAGTGGTCAAGTTATCAGATTAGCATTAATGAGTGCCCATTATAAACAACCATTGGATTGGAATGATAAATTAATAGATGATTGTCAAAATACTTTAGATAAATGGTACCGTGTTTACTCATTAGATTTAAAGCCTGTTAAAGTTTCTGATAAAGTTTTAAAACCTTTATATGAAGATTTAAATACTCCTGGATATATTGCTAATCTTCATAAACTTTATGAAAATGCCAACAAAGGTAAAGATAAAGAACTATTTATTTCAGCATGTAAATTTATAGGTTTATTTAATGAAGATCAAAATCAATGGGAAAACTATAAAAAAAATAAAGCTTCAATAACTGAGGAAGAAATAAATATTAAAATAGATTTAAGAAATAAAGCTAGAGCAGATAAAGATTATAAGGAAGCTGATAAAATTAGAGATGAACTTTTTGATAAAGGTGTTTTAATAGAGGATAAAGATGGTAAAACACTGTGGAAATTTAAATGAGCAAAGAACGGTTATATATATTTGATACTACATTAAGAGATGGTGCTCAAACTCAAGGAGTGGATTTTTCTATTGAAGATAAAGAAAAAATTGCATCAGCTTTAGATAATCTGGGTGTTGATTACATTGAGGGTGGATGGCCAGGGGCCAATCCTACTGATACTGAGTTTTTTCAAAAAAAACATAATTTTAAAAATTCTAAACTCACATGCTTTGGAATGACTAAAAGATCAGGCCGCAGCGCAGAAAATGATACAGGATTATCAGCATTAATGAATTCGAATACTCCTGCAGTGTGCCTAGTTGGTAAGTCATGGGATTTTCATGTTGACATTGCATTAGGTATTACTAACAAAGAAAATTTAGAAAACATTAGTGAAAGCGCCAAACACTTTGTAAAAGCAAAAAAAGAGTTTATGTTTGATGCCGAACATTTCTTCGATGGCTATAAAGCAAATCCAAAATATGCACTCTCATGTATTAAAACTGCTTACGATCAAGGTGCAAGATGGATCGTATTGTGTGATACTAACGGAGGTACACTACCTCACGAGATTTCTAAAATTGTATCTGATGTATCAAGAGAAGTACCAGGTAAAAATTTAGGTATTCATGCTCACAATGACACAGGTAATGCAGTTGCAAATTCTTTAGCAGCAGTATTGTCTGGTGTTCGGCAAATTCAAGGAACTATAAATGGATTAGGTGAAAGATGTGGTAATGCAAATTTGATGTCATTAATACCAACATTTTTTTTAAAAAATGATTTTTCATCCAAATATGAAATTGGGATAAAATCTGAAAATATTAAAAGCTTAACTGAATGCTCAAGACTGTTAGATGAGATCTTGAATAGAAAACCTAATCAACATTTACCTTATGTAGGAGCTGCTGCTTTCTCCCATAAAGGAGGTTTGCATGTATCAGCAGTTCAAAAAGATCCAAAAACTTATGAACATATAAACCCTGAAGATGTTGGTAATACAAGAAATATTGTTGTTTCTGATCAGTCGGGTAAATCGAATATAATATCAAGATTAAAAAGTATCAAAATTAGTATTGAGGAGAATGATCCAAAGGTAAAAAAATTATTAGATGAAGTCAAAGATAGAGAATTTATTGGCTATAGCTATGATGGTGCAGATGCATCATTTGAGTTGTTAGCTAGAAGAATTATTGGAGAAATACCAAGATACATATCAATTAATGAATATGACGTCTCAGTTAAAAAAGATAAATCAGGCAACATAATTTCATCCGCAAAAGCCCAGCTTGAAGTTGATGGAGAAAAAATTGTTTGTGAAGGAGAGGGCAATGGACCGGTAAACGCTTTAGATAATGCAATCAGAAAAAATGTTGATAGATTGGCAAAATATTCAAAATATTTGAAAGATTTAAAACTAGTTGATTATAAAGTAAGAATTTTAAATACAGGAACTGAAGCTGTAACGAGAGTATCTATTGAAAGTACAGACTCGAAAGGTAAAAATTGGTTTACTATTGGTGTATCAACAAACATAATTGATGCTTCTTTTAAAGCGTTAATAGATAGTTTAGATTATAAATTATTTAAGGATAATGCACCCGCAAGTAAATAGATGAGCAAAAATAATATCTTCTTTATTTTGCATAGACCACAATTATCAGAAAATATAGGCGCATGTGCTAGAGCAATTAAAAACTTTAATTTTAAGAAATTAGTTTTAATCAATCCTAAACCAGTTTTTCCAAATGATAAGATTTTAGCTACTTCAGTAGGTGCTAAAGATGTTATTAATCAAAGTAAAAATTATGATAATTTAGAAGAGGTGATTAGTAAGTTTGATATTGTTATTGCCACTTCTGCAAGATTTAGAAATAAGAATGTAAAACATATTAACTTAAATGATTTAAAGAAAATAAATTTTAAAAAAAAAATTGGTTTTCTCTTTGGTTCAGAAGCCTCAGGTTTATCAAACAATGAGATCAGTTATGCTAATTATACCTTACAAATACCTACTAACCCTGATTTTAAATCATTGAATTTGTCCCATAGCCTGATCATAATTGCCCAATACGTGTCTAGTCTTTTTAAATTAAAAGACGTTCCATTTAAAAAATCAAAAAAAATTAAAACAGCAAGTAAAATAGAAATACAATCAATGTTAAATCTTTGTATTAAAAATTTGGATGAAATTAATTTTTTTAGACCCACTGAAAAGAGACAAAAAATGTTAGAAAACTTAAGAAATATTTTTTATAAAATGGACTTATCAGCTAAAGAAACACGTATATTATCGGGTGTATTCGCTAGTTTAGGCAAAAAACGTCGATTGACAAAATAAAGAGTAAGTTTATAAAAACCTCATATTAAATGACAAAAAGATTAAACTCTAAACACAAAGTAGACAGAAGACTTAAAGCAAACCTTTGGGGAAGACCCAAAAGTCCTTTTAATAAGAGAGCTTATGGTCCAGGTCAACACGGACAAACAAAAACTTCTAAACCCTCAGATTATGGTATTCAGCTACAAGCCAAACAAAAGTTAAAAGCTTATTATGGTAACATAAATGAAAGACAATTCAGAAACATTTATAAAAAAGCTAACATGTTAAAAGGTGATACTAGTGAAAATTTAATTGGTTTACTTGAAAGAAGATTAGATGCGGTTATTTATAGGGCAAAATTCTCAACAACTATCTTTTCTGCTAGACAATTAATTAATCATAGCCATGTAAGAGTTAATGGAAAAAAAGTAAATATTGCAAGTTACTTAGTTAAGGAAGAAGATACAATTGAAATCAGAGATAAGTCTAAACAATTAGCAATAATTGATATTGCATTAGCAAATAAAGAGAGAGAAGTTCCTGAATATATACAAATGGATGAAAAAAATAAGAAATTTAAATTTGTGAGAACACCTAAATTTGAAGAAGTACCTTATCCTGTAATGATGGAACCAAACTTAGTAATTGAATACTATTCAAGATAAAAATTATTTTTTATAATTAATTCCCTTATCTTCAAATATTTTTTTAAGTTCTCCGTTTTCATACATTTCTTTGACTATATCACAGCCACCTACAAATTCTTTTTTAACATAAAGCTGAGGAATTGTAGGCCAATCACTAAATACTTTTATACCTTCTCTTAGTGATTGATTCTCTAAAACATTTACTCCTTTAAAGGTTACTTCTAATATTTTTAACATATTTGAAACTGCCATAGAAAATCCACATTGAGGTGCATCTGGAGTTCCTTTCATAAATAAACATACCTCATTGTTATCTATATGATTTTGTATTAAGCTTTTAGTTTGATCATCCATTATTGTTCCTTTGTTTTAATTGCTAAAGCGTGCAGTTCGTTTCCCATTCTTCCTTTTAAAGAATTATATACCATTTTATGTTGTTCTATTTTACTTTTACCTGAAAATGATGATGAGGTAACTGTAGCAGAATAATGATTTCCATCACCTGCCAAATCTTGTATTTCAACAGAAGCATCAGGCATTGCATCTTTTATAAATTTTTCAATTTCTTTTAAATCCATTGCCATTAAGAACTCATATATCTTATTAACCAATTAGTATTATATGATTTTAATTCGTCAATTGTAATGTTTGTCTTTTGATTAATTGTTATTTGTTTTTCTACAATTTTGCCCAATATTTCGTAGTGAACTGAGTTATCAATAAGAGTTTTTGTTACTTTTTTCAAATCGCCTGTTTGAATTTCTATTAAATATCTACCCTGATCTTCAGAAAATAAATACTCCATTTCACTTATTAAAGATTTTATTTTGTTAAATTCTAAACCTTTATTTCCTTTAATACACATCTTACTTACGGCAGTTATTATTCCTCCCAGAGATACATCGTGAGCACTTTTTATTAAATCTTTTTGAATTAGCTGAAGTAGGGTTTCACCATTATTTTTTTCATTAAAAAGGTTTATTTCAGGAGGAGGACCATTTTTTTCGTCCAAAATTGTTCTAGCAAATAAACTTTGATCGATATGTCCCTCAGTTTTTCCAATCACTAGAACTAAATTATCAACTTCTTTTAAATCCATTGTAATCATTCTTTTATAGTCTTTAATTAATCCAACACCACCAATGGAGGGTGTTGGCTTAATACCAATCTCTTTTGTTTGGTTATAAAAAGATACATTTCCAGATACCACTGGAAAATTTAAATATTTACTAGCCTCACCAATCCCTTGGACACATTCTACAAACTCTCCCATGTTATCTTCTTTTTCTGGACTTCCAAAATTAAGACAATTAGTTATTGCTATTGGAGTTGCGCCAACTGAAATTAAGTTTCTCCAACTTTCGGCTACGACTTGTTTTCCGCCTGTTAAAGGATGAGCCCAACAATACACAGCCGATGAGTCAACGGAGGCTGCTACAGCTTTATTTGTCCCATGAACTCTTACCACACCTGCATCTCCTCCAGGTTTTTGAATAGTATCTCCCATAACTGTATGATCGTATTGTTGCCAAATCCATTCTTTACTGCAAACATTTTGATTTGAAAGTACTTTCTTTAAAACATCTTTTATCTTTAATTTATTTAAAGTATCTTTTTTAATTCTATTTTTTTTTGGAAGTTTAGATTTTTTCCATTTTCTGTTATACATCGGTGAATTTTCAACTAAAGTATTTACAGGTATATTTGCAACTTTTTCATTATTAAAAAATAATTCAATATTTTTTGATTTAGTCGTTTTTCCAATTACAGCAAAATCTAAATTCCATTTATCAAATATTTTTTTTGCCTGTTCTTCTTTTCCATTTTCTAAAACTATTAACATTCTTTCCTGACTCTCTGAAAGCATGATTTCATAAGGAGTCATTTTGGTCTCTCTACATGGAACTTTATTGAGGTTAATTTCAATTCCCAAATTTCCTTTAGATGCCATTTCTATGCTGGATGATGTAAGTCCAGCAGCACCCATATCTTGTATTGCTATAATTGAATCACCAGCCATAAGCTCTAAACAAGCCTCTAATAAAAGTTTTTCTGTAAAAGGATCACCAACTTGAACGGTAGGTTTTTTTTCTTCAATTTTTTCATCAAAGCTTGCTGATGCCATACTTGCTCCATGAATTCCATCACGTCCTGTTTTTGAACCAACATAAATAACAGGTTTATCTAATCCTGCTGCTTTAGAGTAAAATATTTTATTTTTCTTTACCAAACCTAAAGTCATTGCGTTTACCAAGATATTTCCATTGTATGAGCTATCAAATGATGTTTGACCTGCAATAGTAGGAACACCCATACAGTTTCCATAACCTCCGATTCCGTGGACAACTCCTCTTAAAAGATTTTTTGTTTTCTTGTGTTGTGGAGATCCAAAGTGAATAGAATTTAAATTAGCAATTGGTCTTGCGCCCATTGTAAAAACATCTCTCATAATACCACCAACCCCTGTTGCTGCCCCTTGATATGGTTCAATAAAAGAGGGGTGGTTGTGGCTTTCAATCTTAAAAACTATTGCATCACCATCTTCGATATCAATAACACCAGCATTTTCTCCAGGTCCTTGAATAACTTTTTTACCTTTTGTAGGTAATTTTTTTAAATGAAGTCTTGAGGATTTATAGGAACAATGTTCATTCCACATCGCAGAAAATATTCCCAGTTCAGTTAAATTCGGTGTTCTTTTCAGTAAATCACAGATTTTTTTATATTCATCTTTTTTAAGACCATGGTCTATTGCTAATTGTTCGTTAACTTCTGTCATTTAATATTATTTAAAAGATTTTTAAAAAAAAAGGATCCATCTTCCCCAGATAAACTTTTATCTATCATCCTTTCAGGATGAGGCATCATTCCCAAAATGTTTTTCTCTTTATTAAAAATACCAGCAATATTATTTAGTGATCCATTGGGATTAAATTTCTCATCAGTATTTCCATCATTATTACAATAATAGATTGCGACTTGGTTATTATCTTGAATTTCCTTTAGTTGATCATTGGTACAAAAATAATTTCCCTCATTGTGAGCGATATGAAACTCAAATACATCTTTATCTAAATTTTTAAAATATTGATTGTCTTTATTATTAACTTTTACAAAAACGTTTTTACAAATAAATTCTAAGTATTTATTTCTCAATAAAACTCCTGGGACCAAACCTGTTTCAACCAATATCTGAAAACCATTACAAATCCCCATAACTAAGCCACCTGATTTTGCAAAATTAATAATTGATTGCATTATTTTTGATTTTGCAGCCATACTTCCACATCTTAAATAGTCACCGTAAGAAAATCCTCCAGGCAAAACAACCAAATCACTTCTAGGTAATTCATTGTCATCATGCCAAACCATTTTATTTTTAAATCCAAATTTTTTAAGTGCAACATCCATATCTCTATCACAATTTGAACCAGGAAAAGTTATTACAGATGATTTCATTAATTATTGAGTTCCAATAATTTTATAATCTTCAATTACTAGGTTTGCTAAAAGTTTTTTACACATATCCTCAACAATTTCTTTTGCTTTGGTTGGGTCGTTTTCTTTAACATTAATTTCAAAGTATTTACCTTGCCTCACCTCATCTATACCTTTAAAACCCATTCCATCTAAAGCTTGATGAATCACTTTTCCTTGTGGATCTAAAACATCTTTCTTTAATGTTATAATTGCAGATATTTTCATTTTCTTTTTTTTTTAACAGAAGATAACTTTGTGACATTTACCGCAGTTATATTTGACTGTTCGTGTAAAATACCTAATCTTTTTGCGACCTCAGTATAAGCAGGAATTAAATCTCCAAGGTCTTTTCTAAATCTATCTTTATCTAATTTTTTGTCAGTGATTGAGTCCCACAACCTACAGGTATCTGGACTTATTTCATCTGCTAAAATTACTTCATTCCTACCGTTAATTTTAATTCTTCCAAATTCTAATTTAAAATCTATTAGTTTAATTCCAATTCCTCTAAACATACCAACCATGAAGTCATTTATTCTTAAAATCATTTTTTTTATTTTTTCTATTTCCTTTTTTGTAGCCCAATCAAAGGTATAGATATGTTCCTCAGCAATTAATGGGTCGCCTAAAGCATCATCTTTTAAGCAATATTCAATTAATGGTTCTTTAAGAACTGTTCCATCTTCAATACCTAATCTTTTGGTAATCGATCCCGTTGCAACATTTCTTATTATAAACTCAATTGGAACTATTTCTACGAGCTTGATCAATTGTTCTCTCATGTTAAGACGTTTGACTAAGTGATTTTTAATTCCAATTTGAGAAAGATTTGAGAGGATATGCTCTGAAATCCTATTATTTAAAACACCTTTTCCCTCAATAGTGCTTTTTTTTTGATTATTAAATGCAGTTGCATCATCTTTAAAATATTGAATAACCAAAGCTTTATCTTGAGTAGCATAAATAATCTTAGCTTTTCCCTCATATAATTTTTTACCTTTTTTCATTATTTAAATACTCTTCTAAAGATTAAATTTATATTCTTGAAATGTTTGGCATAACTAAAAATAGTTCTTAATTTTTTTGGAGATATTTTGCTCATTATATATTTATCAGATTGTATAACTTCAAATAAATTTAAATTTTCGGCAAAACATTTTTTTGCATAAGTTTGAACCATTTTGTAAGATTTTTCTCTACTTAAGCCTGTTTTAGTTAATTCCAGCATTAGTTCTTGTGAAAAAATTAGTCCTTTAGTTAGATTTAAATTTTCTAACATTTTTTTTGGATAAACAATCATATTATCTAAAATGTTGGTCAGTCTAACTATTGCAAAATCAATAGTTATATTGGCATCTGGTCCTATGTTTCTCTCTACACTTGAATGCGAAATGTCTCTCTCATGCCATAAGGCAATATTTTCTAGGGCAGGGGTTACTGCACTTCTAATCATTCTAGCAAGACCAGTAAGATTTTCACTTAAAATAGGATTTTTTTTATGAGGCATTGCTGATGAGCCTTTTTGATTTTTTGAAAAGTATTCTTGAAGTTCATAAACTTCTGTTCTCTGCAAATGTCTTATTTCGGTGGCAACTCTTTCTATTGATCCAGCGATTATCCCTAAAACTGAGAAATAAAAAGCGTGTCTATCTCTTGGTATAACTTGAGTTGATATTGGCTCAACTTTTAAACCTAGTTTTTTTGCAACATGTTTTTCAACATTTGGATTTATATTTGCAAATGTTCCAACTGCACCTGAGATTGCACAAGTTGATACTTCATCAATTGCATCAATAAGTCTTTTTCTGTTTCTTTTAAATTCCTCATAAAAAGAAGCCAGCTTTAAACCAAAGGTAATTGGCTCTGCATGAATACCATGACTTCTACCCATACAGGGAGCAAACTTGTATTTTCTAGCTTGTCGCTTTAATACTTTTAAAATTTGATCAAGATCTTTAATGATTATTTTTCCAGATTGAACTAATTGAATATTGAAACTTGTATCTAGTACATCAGATGAGGTCATTCCTTGATGAAGGTATCTGGCTTTAATACCAGCTTTTTCAGTTATAGAGGTTAAGAAAGCAATTACGTCATGTTTAACTTGGTTTTCAATCTGATGAATTCTTTTTACATTTATTTTTGCTTTCTTTCTGACTGTTGAAGAAACACCCTTTGGTATCTGTCCAAGTTTTTCCATTGCTTGTGCCGCAGCTATTTCTACATCAAGCCAAATTTTATATTTATTTTCTTCTGACCAAATATCAGTAAGTTCTTTTCGAGAATATCTTTTTATCATTAATTATAAATATGGAGGCTTTGAATAACCTTTAGCAGATTCTGTAAAGATTTCATAACCATTTTCTGTAATTCCTATTGTATGCTCGAATTGTGCAGACAAAGATTTATCTTTTGTTACTGCTGTCCACCCGTCATTAAGCATTTTTACATCATATTTTCCAGAGTTTATCATTGGTTCAATTGTAAAAGTCATGCCAGGTTTAAGTTCCATTCCTGTATTTTTTGTTCCATAATGTAAAATATTTGGGTGCTCATGGAAAGTTGTGCTTATTCCATGTCCACAAAAATCCCGTACGACAGAAAAACCTTTTTCTTCTACGTAAGATTGAATCTCATGCCCTATATCACCCAGTTTTATTCCAGGTTTTAAAATTTTTATTGCCCTCATCATAGACTCATATGTAGCATTAATAAGATTATTCAACTTAACAGAGGTTTTTCCAATACAAAACATTCTACTTGTATCTCCATAATGACTGTCTACTATCGCGGTTACATCTACATTAAGAGCATCACCTTCTTCTAAAATTCTTTCTTTGCTTGGAACACCATGGCAGACTACATGGTTTAAAGAAGTACATAGTGATTTTGTAAACCCTCTGTAAAAGAGCGGGGCAGAGTGACCACCATTATCTTTTATAAATTCATAACCCAGTTTATCAATATAATCTGTTGATACACCTTCTTTGATATTTTCAGTGAGCATATCTAAAGTTTGTGCAGCTAATTTACCTGCAACTCTCATCTTTTCAAATTTTTCAGAATAATTATTCATCTATTATTTTAAGTTTTTTATCTATAAAAATTTTTTTTGAACTTATTTTACACCTATAAGCTAGAAAATTTACTCCTGCTTTTTTTGCCAAAAGATAATTTTTATAATATTCTCTATCTATATCTTTAGCTATCTTAAATTTTTCCATATTTTGAACTTGAACTAAAAAAATTAGATAACTTTTGTAACCCTTCTTTATGGCATCAATGAGGGCAAGTAAATGTTTTGAACCTCTAGATGTGATTGCATCAGGAAATTCAGCAGTCTTATTGTTTCTGAAAAGAGTGACATTTTTAACTTCTATAAAGCTTTTTTCATTATTTTTTTCTATAAGAAAATCAAACCGTGTTTCTTTATTAAAAAAAACCTCAGGTTTTATTATTTCAATATTTGAAAGCTCTTTAATTAGGTTATTTATCAAACCATGATTAACAATTTTATTTGCTCTGTGAGTATTTACCCCAACTAGATTATTTTGAGATTTAATTATCTCTAAACTATACTTTAATTTTCTTTTTGGATCGTTGTGTTTTAGTACATAAACTTCATTGCCTTCATTAAGAAGACCTTTCATAGACCCAGTATTTGGACAATGAGCTGTGATTTTAGATTTATTTAATTTAACATCTGTAAAAAAACGTTTATACCTTTTGATTAATTTGCCTTTTAATAAAGAGTTGGTAAATTCCATATTCAAATTATACATAAAAATGAGTAAAAACATAAAAGTAAATGCTGCAATTCTAATTATTGGTAATGAAATTCTTTCAGGCAGAACACAAGATACTAATACAAGTACTTTAGCAAATTGGCTGAATTCTATTGGTGTTAAGGTTGCCGAAGTAAGAGTTGTTCCAGATGAAGAAAAAATAATTGTTGATACTGTTAATTTATTAAGAAAAAATTATGATTATGTTCTTACGACTGGTGGTATTGGTCCAACGCACGATGATATTACTGCTAAATCAGTTGCAATGGCTTTTGGTAAAAAATACGAAATACATAAAGAAGCCTTTAAAATATTAGAATCTTATTATAAACCAGGTGAATTTAATGAAGGTCGACAGAAAATGGTTTGGATGCCTGAGGATGCAGAATTAATATTAAATCCAACAAGTGGTGCTCCTGGGTTTAGTGTAGACAACGTATTTTGTCTACCGGGGGTTCCCTCAATTTTAAAATCAATGTTAGGTGGTTTGAAAAATAAAATTGTAGGAGGAGAACCTATTTTAAGTCTTACGATTAGTTTAAAAACGGTTGAAAGCGAAATTGCTAATTCATTAACAAAAGTTCAGGATCAAAATAAAGATGTTGAAATTGGAAGCTATCCGTTTTTCCATGCAGGTAAACTTGGAGTATCAATAGTTATTAGATCAGAAAATCAATCAAAAATTGATGAGTGTAATTCACAAATCTTAAAATTTGTAAATGAAAAAAAAATAGAAGTAGTTGATAGATAAATGCTTTATTTCGCTTACGGAAGTAATCTTCATCATTTTCAAATGAAACGCAGATGTAAAGACAGTTTTTTTATCAAAAAAATCAAACTTAAAAATTTTAGACTTACATTTAGAAGTAAATATAGAGCTGCTGATATTGAGTTTAAAAAAAACTCTATAGTACCAGGTGGTTTATTTGAAATTTCTAAGAGCGATGAAAAAAAACTAGACATTTATGAGGATTATCCAATTCTATATAAAAAGTATTATTTCTTGCATTATGGAAAAAAAGTTATGACTTACACAATGGTTAAAAAAACCAGTTTTAGATTTCCAACTGAAAGATATTTAAATGTTGTAAAACGTGGATACAAAGATTGTAAACTTGATCTGAAATATTTGGAAAAAGCGTTATTAATTAAATAAAACATTTAAATGTTTGATAACCACATAGTCTCAAACGGTTTTAGCTTGAAAGATTTATTAAAATAGTAAATTTTAAGGTTAATTATATTTTTCCATTTATTATATTTTTTATCTAACTTTACATATTGATATACTGAAGAACAATTTGTAATTGATATGATTGTTTGTTTTTTATCTAGACTGATCCTTTCAAAACAGAACAACTTAGATCCAAGATTGATATTTAACCTTTTAGCGTTGGGATGAAATGCTTTCTGTTTTCTCTTTATTTCTAACAATTTTCCAATATTTTGATAAAAAATACTTTGTTTAGAGTTTTTGTCACTTAATTTTTTTTTAATATCTTTATAATTCCATTTATACCTATTAACATCTCTATTATTGCCAGTTATCACATACTTTGCTTCATCGTTAGACTTTCCAAATAAAGAATTAAAGTAAACAGCTGGAATTCCCTCAAAAGAAATCATCACAGCATGTGCTGCAAAATATCTCTCTAAAAAAAATTTTCCTTTTGGATCATAGTCTGATTTTTTTAATGCGTTGAAAACTGTGATATTAGCTTCATAGACTTTTTTTGATTTATTTTGAATTTTTCTATATGAAAATTTTGATCCATTTTTTTTAAGTCTTTTAAGGAGATTATTAAGAGATTTTTTACTTAATATACCTTCAGTAGGTCTAATACCAATTCCATCATGGGATGCTATAAAATTTAAATAACTATAACCATATTTTGTAGTTGGAAGATTTCTACTCCATTTATTTAAATATGAGCTGTTTTCAAATAAAAAAGTGTAAATTAAAAGGGGTGGTAAAGTAAAATTATAAATCCAATTAGCTTCATCATTATTACCAAAATAACTCAGATTTTCTTTTTCTGGTAAGTTAGTTTCAGTAATAATTATAGTTTTTACATTTAAATGATTAATTATAATTCTTAAAAGTCTTATAATTTCGTGTGTTTGTTTTAAATTAATACAAGTAGTTCCACTTTCTTTCCAAAGATAAGCTACCGCGTCCAATCTAAAAATTGTTATGCCGTTATTGATAAGATGAATCATGATTTTAATAAATCTTAATAAGACTCTAGGATTTTTAAAATTTAAGTCTATTTGATCTGAACTAAAAGTTCGCCAAATATAATCTGAATTATTAAAGATGCTTATCTTTTTTAATAATTTATGGTCTCTTGGTCTAACTACTTTTGAACTATCAAACTTTGAGTTCACTGTTAAAAAATAATTGTTTCCAGGTTTTTTTCTTTTTAAGAAGTTTTTGAACCATAAACCTCTAGCCGATGCATGATTTATTACTACGTCTGCCATTACTTTACTTAATTTTGAAATGTTATTTATATCAGACCAAGACCCTATCTTTTTTTGTATTTTATAATGATCTTTCACAGCAAAACCACTGTCACTACTTGAGGGAT
Source organism: uncultured Pelagibacteraceae bacterium (assembly GCA_902597215.1). Lineage (GTDB taxonomy): Bacteria > Pseudomonadota > Alphaproteobacteria > Pelagibacterales > Pelagibacteraceae > Pelagibacter. Next base: position 41,141 of record CACJWU010000001.1, read on the forward strand.
AAAAAGGTAAAAAATGAATAGTATCAAAAAGTTTTCTTAATTTTTTTTTGAAAAAACTTTGAAAAATTTTGATTGAACTTTTTTGACCTGAATAAATATTATCCCCATAACTTATTAATAATGAAGTTTTTTCAGAAATTTCAAATTTTTTTTTTGAATTAATTTTATTAAAGTTTTGAATAAGTTGGATAATCTCATTTTTGAGATTATTCATATCTTTTGTTGATAAAATGGGTTTATAAATATTCTCTAGAATAGATCTGATTTTTTTTTGATCTTTTTTTATTAACATTAAGAATATTTTTTATTATCATCATTAACTACTTTTTCAAGTCTTCCAAGAAAATCTGGTATTGCACTTTTCACTCTACTCCACGTTGGTATAAAAGGAGTATCCATTGGATTAAGGATAAATGCCTCACCAGCTTTCATTATATTCATTGCAAATAACTCAACAGCTTGCTCCTCTGTGTGTGAGTCAAATTTTAGGCCATTCATCATGGCATCACTTCTATATATGTCGATCAAATCTAGAGCTGATCTATAGTAGGTTGCTTTTAGTGATCTAAATTTTTCTCTACTAAAAGTATTACCTTGTGTGGCTAATTTTTTTATAAACGTTTTGATGATATCAATTGACATTCTAGATAATCCTTTTGTTTCATCTTCGATCGATAAAACTTGATGTTTGTGATCATAAGTATCAGCTAAATCAACCTGACAAATATTCTGGGGTGAAAAACTTCTCTGCATTTCAGATAAAATACCTACCTCTATACCCCAGTCTGATGAAATTCTTAATTCTGGCAAAACATTCCGTCTGAAAGAAAATTCGCCAGCAAGAGGATATTTGAAAGATTTCATGAATTCCAAATAATCACTTTTACCAATAGTTTTTTCTAAAGCGGTTAATAATGGAAAAACAAGCAATCTTGCTACTCTACCATTCATTTTTTCATTTGCTATCCTAGGATAATATCCTTTGCAAAATTCAAAGTTAAAAAGAGGGTTTACAACTGGATAAAAAAGTTTTGCAAGCATTCTTCGATCATATGTTTTGATATCACAATCATGCAATGCAACAGAACGTGCACTATCTCTTGCTATACACATTCCAATGCAATACCAAACATTTCTTCCTTTACCAAGTTCACTTGGTGAAAGATTATTTTTTTCTAATTCTTTATCAAGTTTTTTTAAATTAGGACCATCATTCCAAAGTATCGAAAATGGTGTTTTTAATTTTTTGAAAAATTTCCAAGCTTTTCTAGCTTGTGTCTCATTAGCTTTATCTAGACCAATAATGATATGATCGAGATACTTAGTTTTACTTATCTCCTCAACTATTTTAGGTAAGGCTGTTCCTTCTAATTCAGAATAAAGACATGGTAAAATTAATTCCATTTTTCTTTGATCAGAAAATTTTAATAATTCACTCTCAATAACTGAAGTGGACTTTGTGCCAAAGTCATGCAAGGTGGAGATTACTCCATTTTGTGAAAAATCACCCATGCAGTTTTTTTATTCTTTAAAGCCCAATTTAACCAGAGCCATTTTAATCACATCAGCCCAGCCCTCAGGTGATGGCTTGTTAGAAAAAATAAGGTTATTTATGTTAATTTGATCTAGTTTAAACTGATCATTAAATACCAAACAAGGGATGTCACAGTTTCTAAGCATTTCTAGATCATTGAAATTGTCACCAACTGCTATTGTCTTAATTTTATTCTCAGTTTTTTTTAAAATTTTTATAACTTTATTCATCGATTTAACCTTGTTAATATTATCACAAAGATTATATACACGCCCACCTTCCTGAAAAGTTAAAGAATTTGAATTTAATATTTTTAGTAATCTATTTTTTTCATTTTTGTCACCTTTAAATAAAAAAGGTAAAGTATATTTTCTATTTAAAGCATCTTTAAGCTTCCTATCCTTTTGCCCTAATATATTTTCTTTTTCCTTTTTACTAATTTTTGAAATTTGAACACATTTTTCTTTTAATCTTTCAGGGACTTTGTTTTCAAAAATCTTTAATAGCTCCTCTTTCTCTCTACTAAGAATAAGTTTATCTGGAAAATTAGACGTTATTAAATTTAATCCATGAATAGATGATCCATTTTCAGAAATATATGGAAGATTTATACCAAGTTCTTCAATAAAGTTTTCAATTTCTTTTTCTGTTTTGCTAGAATTTGGAATGATAATTACACCCTTATTTACAAGACTTTTTATATAATCTTTAATGGTATCGAATTGAAAAGTATCTCTGTGCAAAAGAGAGCCATCTAAATCAGTAAAAATTACAACTGTAAATTTTTTTTTCAATAGATCTATCTCATCCTATTTTTAGATTTGTCAAAAAATAATACTTTATTTTTGGAAAAAGAAATTTTAAGTGATTCTTTTTTCATATTTTCTGAGGATTTAATTATGATATTAGTGTCAGATAGTTTGGTATAAATAATTTTTTCAAATCCTAAATTCTCTGTATGTTCTATTTTCACTTCCAATTGAATTTCATGATTATCTTTAAGACTTATATCTTCAGGCCTGATACCAACATAAATCTCGTCTTTAAAATCAAAATTTTCAAAAGTAATTTTATTTTTAAATAAATTTATTGTGTTCGAATTAACAATCTCTTCTTTGTTAATTTTAATGATATTCATTTTTGGTGAACCAATGAATTCTGCAACAAAAATATTATTTGGATCATTATAAATTTCATTTGGCGTTCCAAATTGTTCAATAATTCCTTTATTTAGAACCACAATCCTATCAGCTAGTGTCATCGCCTCTATTTGATCGTGTGTTACGTAAATGATATTCGATTTTAATTTTTTGTGTAATTTAGAAATTTCAACTCTCATTTCAGATCTTAAAGCTGCATCTAGATTAGATAATGGTTCATCAAACAAGAATACTTTCGGATTTCTTGTAATTGCTCTACCAATTGCAACTCTTTGTCTTTGTCCACCAGAAAGTTGTTTAGGTTTTCTGTCTAGTAAATCCTCAATTTGAAGCGTAGCAGCAGCACTAAAAACTTTTTCTTTAATTTCATTTTTTGGAATTTTTTCCATTTTTAAACCAAATGACATATTTTCAAAAACATTCATGTGTGGATATAATGCATAAGATTGAAAGACCATTGCAATTTCACGCTTAGAAGGAATTAGATTATTTATTAATTTTTTATCTAAAAATATTTCTCCTTGATCAATACTTTCTAATCCTGAAAACATTCTTAATAAAGTAGATTTTCCACAACCCGAGGGGCCTACCAAAACTATGAATTCTCCATCCTTTATGTCAATGTTGAATTTGTTAATAACTTTATTATCACCAAAAGATTTTTCGAGATTTTTAATAACAATTTTTGACATTTGCGATTTTTGAGGATTTTAACTACTCATTAATTGTTGAGAAAAATTTATTACACTGCTAGATTTATAGCAATAATAAATTTAGATACAGAGAGATATTTTGAGTAATATAAAAAAGAGAGGGGAATATGTTTAAAAAAATAATAATAAACATATCTGTTTTAGTATTTTTAATTTCGAATACTAGTTTTGCAGATATTAAATTTTGGACTACAGAGGTCCAACCTGCAAGAATGGCAAAGCAAGAGGAAATGGCTAAAGCTTTTGAAGCTAAAACAGGTATTAAAGTTGAAGTTATACCAATTGAAGAAAAAGATCTTGGAACAAGAGCTACTGCAGCTGCAGCAGCGGGAGATCTTCCAGATGTGATTTATCATACTTTACAATATGTTTTACCATGGGCTGAAGCAGGCATATTAGATGTTGATGCAAATAACGCTGTAGTTAAGTCGTTAGGTAAGAAAACATTCGCACCAGGTGCATTAAATATGGCTAAGAAGGGTGGTAAAATTGCAGCTGTACCAGTTGATGGTTGGACTCAAATGGTCGTTTATAGAAAAGACCTTTTCGCTGCAGCTGGTTTAGAGCCTCCAACTTCTTATGCAAACATAGTTAAAGCAGTTAATGCATTATCAAGTAACGACATGTTTGGTTTTGTTGCTGCTACCAAAACAGATGAAAACTTTATGAGCCAAGTGCTTGAACATGTACTTTTAGCTAATGGAGTTAATTTTGTTAAAAAAGGTGGGACTAAAAAGCAAGGTAAAGCTTTAAAGAATTCTTTAGAATTTTATAAAGTAATTGCTAAAGCAAGTCCTCCCGGAGAATTATTCTGGAAACAGTCTAGAGCTCTATATTTTGCTGGAAAAACACCAATGATAATTTGGTCACCATTTATTATGGATGAGTTAGCAGGTTTAAGAGACTCTGCTCCACCAACTATAAATAGTGATCCAACATCACCAGAGCTAGCTTCTAAAACTGGTTTCATTACAAATTTTAGTGGACCTAACAACAGAAAAGGTGCTGCTTGGGCAGATGTAAGATACTTTGGAATAACTGCAGACGCAGATACTGATGAAGCTAAAAAATTTATAGAGTATTCTATGAGTGAAGGTTATACAGCTACATTGGGAATTGCGCCTGAGGGAAAATTTCCAGTAAGAAGAGGAAACAAGAGTGATCCTAATGCTTACACTAAAGCTTGGAGTAAATTACCAGTAGGTGTTGATAGAAAAGCTCCTTTAACAGATCTTTACTCTGGAGATGTTATTGATAACATCGTTGCAGGTCTAGATACCGCAAACAGATGGGGTGTTAAAGAGGGTGAACTATCTCGAGCATCAAAAATCATTAATTCTCAATTTTTAAACAGAATCACTAGAGAATATATTGATGATCAAATCTCAGTTGATGAAGCGGTTAAGAAAATTAATGCTGAATTAGCTAAGTTTTAATTAATAAATTTATAAAGAGCGGATAATATTTTATTATCCGCTTTTTATTATGAGTGTTTCATTATCAAAATTAGAAAAAAGAACTGCTTACACATTAGTTTTACCTGCAGTCCTATTGGTTTTTGCCATTGTTTTATTTCCTATATTTGCCAATGTTTGGATCAGTTTTAAAGATATAGAATTAAAAGATATTAGAATTCCAGAGCCGAGAGCAAAGAAAATTGTTAAATCAATTTCAGATAATCAATCAGAATTAAAAATTATCTACAAATTAAGAAATAGTTCGTTAATTCAAGGGATAAGAGATGTTCAATTTCAAGATAAATTTCCTACAAATGTTTCACCGATCAATTTAGATCCAAGATGTAATTTTCAGTCTAAAAAGGTTGTTTGTAATTTTGGAAATTGGCAGGCGAAATACAGAGAAAATTTTGAGATAACTGTACAGAATAACAATGGTGAAACAATTGATAAAAAGATAATTAAATCTCAAAAACCAATTTTAAGTGGAAAAGCAGATAATCCACTACTGACTGCAAACTTTACTTTAGAAAATTTTAAAAAAGTTTTTTACGAAAATAATTTTGTTGAACTACTTTCAACGACTTTTTACTTTACTTTTTTTGGTACAGTAGGTGCAATCATTTTTGGAATTTTAGCAGCGCAATTAGTTAATCAAAATATTCAAGGTCGAACATATATGCGAGGTATTTTACTTTTTCCGTATGTGGGCCCTGTGGTTGCTTTAGCTTATACTTGGACTTTATTATTAGATCCAAATAGCGGGACTTTAAATGCATTATTGGTTAATTTTAATATAATTGAAACACCAATAAATTTATTAGGCCAAAAATACATGACAATTAGTATTTTAGGTTTTGAATTCAAATTAAGGTTAGCATTAACTACTGTTATTTTTTTTGAAATTTGGCGTTATTTTCCTCTCGCTTTTCTTTTTATTTTAGCAAGATTACAAGCAATTCCTCAAACTTTATATGAAGCAGCTGATGTGGATGGCGCAAGCCCAATTCAAAAGTTTATTCATATTACACTGCCACAAATTACAGCAATCATCTCAATTTTATTTATGATTAGATTTATTTGGAACTTTAATAAATTTGAGGATATCTTTTTATTAACAGGCGGAGCATCAGGTACAAGAACTTTACCTATTAACGTTTATCAACAAGGCTTTGCAGTGTCAGATATTGGAATGGGTTCTGCAGTTTCAATAGTAATTGTCATCTTACTTCTTATCTTCATGGTTATTTATTTTAGATTAATTGGAAAGAGGATTAATGAAGCTTAAATCTCTTTCAATATTTTTAATCATTTCATCCTTTTTTCTTACATGCATTTTATCAATTTGGAAAATTATGGCTACACTTCAGGGTTTAAGTTTTAACAATTTAAACACCACACCAGTTTTTTTAAATGGAATCCTGTTATCATTAATATTTATTATAATTGGAAATAAGATTAATCATTTAACAAAGATTTTCTCATTATCTTTTTTATTTTCACTTCTATATTTTTACTTAAATGAGTCATCCCCATATTGGTATATCCTTGGGGTTTTCTTAATTACTTTATTTTTTACAAACAAACTCAAAAAATATAGTGTACAATCTTTGAAGGAAGATTTCATATCTGAAAAAATTATTTTTGATTTTATTACTCTGTTTGGCATTGTTTTCTTTGCATTCGTAATTTTATTTCCATTTTACATTATGCTGATTACAAGTTTTAAAACTCAGATAGCTTTGTTAGTTAATCCTTTGGATTTTAGCCTAGACTTTTCAAAAAATTTGACTGATTTACTCAAGTCTTATTTTATAATTTTTGAAACTTATAATTTTGGAAGATATATCTTAATAAGCTCTGCCGTTTCAATCGGAACTGTTATCGTAACATTACTATTTGCAATACCGGCAGCTTATGCAGTTGCAAGATTAAATTTTTTTGGCAAAAACTTTTTATCAACTTCGATCTTAATTATTTATATGTTTCCAGCTATAGTATTGGTTATTCCTTTATATACAGTGTTTAGTCAACTTGGGTTAAGAAACTCAATTTTTGGTTTGTTAATTGTTTATACAGCTACAACTTTGCCAGTTGCTATATACATGCTGCAAGGATATTTCAAAAGTATCCCAAAAGAAATCGAAGATGCAGGTATTATGGATGGCCAGAATTGGTTTGGTATAATTTTAAAGATCATTATTCCTTTAAGTTTGCCAGCTATTGCATCTGTTGCACTCTATGTCTTTATGATAGCTTGGAATGAATTCCTTTTTTCTTTGATGTTTTTAGATAATCCAAAATCCTTCACTTTATCAAGAGCTATTCAATATTTAAGTGGAGATGCTGAAACTCCACGGCAATATTTAATGGCTGGATCAGTAATAGTCACTTTACCAATTCTATTTATATTTATTTATTTTGAAAAATATCTTGTAAGCGGCTTGACTGCTGGCAGCGTAAAAGAATAATAGATTTTACTTATTACTCTTGTTAAATTATAAATACCAATTGTAAATACTCTTGAAATTCATTAATGCCCTCGTGGTGAAATTGGTAGACACAAAGGACTTAAAAGCCGAGGGATTCACAAGATAGTCAGTCCATAGCAGTCCAAGGTAGTCTAAAACAGCCTATAAAATCTCATAACTTTAATTTAGCTTTCAATAAATATTAAAGAATAAGGCTTAATTAATTTGTGAAAACCAGCACAAGACCAGCACATAGAGAGATGTAATAATAAAATTTATTTATTCAGTCTCATCTTGACAATGTTATATTATAACATTATGTATGTTATATTATAACATTTTAACACAAGGAATTAATTTATGAAAATTGCGTATGTATTTAAAAGCAATATGGCTAGCACATTCCAACTAAACACTATGATATTACCCCAGTTAGAGAAGAATACCCACTTAGTAGATGTTTTGGGTATGTTTTTCTTTGATGACAATATCATGTGTCTTCAAAAAGGTAATCCATTTGGTGAACGTTTAGCAAAAATTGCAAAAGAAAAAAAAATGCTTTTGATGGTTTGTGATCAATGTGCAGTAAGAAGAGGTTTAGCTGATGGTACGTTTGAACAATGTGGTAGTGGACAAGTTAAGGCTAAAGGACTAGTTGATGGTGTAGTAGCTGGATGTTTTCCACAGTTATATACAGCACTAGGACCAAACGCTCCAGATCAAGTTATTACATTATAAATCAAATCAAATTATTAAAATACAAACAAGGAAATTTAATGAAAAAAATATTTAAGATATTACTAATCTTTAATATATTGATCACAGCAGTATATGCTGAAGACAAACATGATCATGATAATCATAATCATAGTGAGGAAGGATTCTATAGTCATTTAGATGTAGTTATATTTGCAGACATTATGAGAAAAGTTGATAAAGATGGAAAGTATAATGAAATTTATTCACACTCACATATGGAGCTAGGAAAAAATTTCGATGGAGGTTGGTCAATCAATTCTAATATAAAATTAGAGGGTGGCCCTGATGGTGATAGTCATGTTCATGGTGGTTACATAGCTCCAGATGGTGAGGACCACGGTATTAATGATCATATGCTAGTATTAGAAGAGCTAAAGTTAGATTATGATAGTAAGAAATTTTCTGCTTATTTAGGTAAATTTAATCCTGTAGTTGGTTTTAATTACCATAATTTTCCAGGGATGTATGGTTACCAGGCTGTTGAAGAATATGGAATTAAAGAAAAAATAGGGTTTGGTGGTTCAATAAAACATTATGCTGGATCTTTAGGTACTCACGATCTAAACCTCTCTACCTTCTATGCTGATACAGGTCCCTTAAGTGACTCTCTTTTTTTTAGCAGAGGTCATAATAGTAAAGAAGATAGTGGGGTAGCAAATACAGAGGACTTTTCATCTTATTCAGTTTCACTAGGTGGTTCATTGCCTTATTCTTTTCAAAATAACTCTTTTGTTAAAGAAATCTCTTATAGGTTAGGATTTGCTGAACAAGCAGCAGGTATCGATGATGCTACTGATAACACACGTTATTCTGCTTCTATTATGCATGAACATGAAATATCTGATGATCTTGGAAGTAAGATTATATTTGAAAGAATGCAAATTGACAATAAAGCTGCTGAAGCTGCACATGATCGAAGTTATACGACAGGTGGATTAGAACTTAATTATCAAAAATGGAACATTGGATCCTCTTATACATATATTGATAACGATGCGGATGAAGCTGATGAAAGTTTTAATGGAAATATATTTCAAGGATCTATTGGCTATGATTTAAGTTCAAATGTTAATTTAAATTTTGGATTCAAAAACCAAGATACTGATAACAAAAAAACTGAACGTATAGGGACAGCTTTAAAAATAAGTTATTAACTAAGATAAATTAATAAAAATTTTAGCAGTCCAATCCTATTGTTTTCCTCTATAATTGTTATAAATATTCAAGAATAACAACATAGAGGAAATTAGGCTCATTAGATATCTCAAAACCAGCACATGGATAGATAAATTTAAAAAATTTACTTATTCATCTTGTTCAATTATAAATATTATCATAAACACTCATGAAATTTATTAATGCCCTCGTGGTGAAATTGGTAGACACAAAGGACTTAAAATCCTTGCCGCTTGCGGAGTGCCAGTTCGAGTCTGGCCGAGGGCACCACTAAATGAAAATTCAAATAATTTCTGATAAAAATAATAAATCCTCAAAGATTAAAAGATCTTTAATCAAAATATTTAAACAAAATCAGATTAAAAGATCAAATCTAGCAATTGTTATTGGTGGAGATGGCTTTATGCTTCAAACTTTAAAAAAAAATAAGAATTCAAAAAAACTTTTTTATGGAATTAATTCAGGAAATTATGGTTTCTTGATGAATAAATTTTCTTCAAAGGAGTTAATAAAGAATTTATCAAGAGCAAAAATGATTTCAATATTTCCATTAGAAATGACAGTAAGTAATAAAAATAATCAAACCAAAAAGCATATTGCTATTAATGAGGTATCAATTTTAAGACAAAGCAGACAAGCCGCTTCATTGTCAATTAATCATGGCTCAAAAGAAATAATAAAGAATTTAGTTTCAGATGGTGTACTTGTCTCAACACCAGCAGGTAGCACAGCATATAATTTATCAGTTCATGGACCAATTTTAAGTCTTAACTCAAAAAAACTTTCCATTTCTCCGATAAGTGCTTTTAGACCACGGAGATGGAAAGGTAGGGTAGTAAGTGATAAATCAAAAATAATTATAAAAAACTTAAATTCTAAAAAGCGACCAATTAGTGCTGTTGCAGATAATCTAGAGGTAAGAAATGCAAAAAAAATAGTTATCCAAACAAATAAAAAGATTAAGTTTAATCTTTTATATGATCAAAATAAAAGTCTTCAAAAAAAAATTAAGATTGAACAAATAAGAAGAGAAACGTCGTAAAATATTAACTATTCAATTTTACATATATAAATGCCATAACCTGAATTTGAATTAAAAATTCTTTTATTCATAAATTTTAAGGAATAATCTTTTTGATATGTATTTGATTTAGGACATGGGTTAACTATACCATTGACACTATACAAATCATATTTTTTTTCTGTCTTTGACAGATTACAATTTTGACAATTGTTAACTTTATAACTTTGTAATCTGATATCTTTGTTTATAAGAAAACCAAATGTAGGAAACTTATTTATTAAATCATTATTTTTTTTAATAAAATTAGATGTATTTATAAAATCGTTTTTGAAATTTATTATTGTTAAAATATTTCTAGCAAAATAATGAGAATGACCCAAGATAGATATTAATAATATCAATGAGAACAAAATTTTTTCAAAATTTATTGTTATTAATTGATTTTTATTTTTTTCTAGTAGATAAATATAAATCAATATTGGTGTTAGCCCTACCATATAGTAGTTACCTGGAATATTTCTTAAACTAAAGAAATATAAAAAAGGTATTATCATAAAAAACAACTTTTTTTTATACAATAACGTGAAAGTAATTAAAAAAAATAAAACTCCCCATAATGGCAAATAACCTCCACCATGAACTTTTGTAATAATATAATATTCAGTAAAAAGTTTTAAATTAAATAAAGATCCCGCTAACCAAGTAGCAGAATTTTTTTGAATACTTCCATTGATATAATTAAGAATAGAATAGGGGTATATTAAGTCTAAGATTAAAATGGTTAATAAAAAAACTAAAATTGTCTCTAAAAAAATTCTTATCTTAAAATAAAACTTATAATATGAAATTATAAAAAACAAACTTAAAAAACTAAAAAAAACAACATGAGTATAAAATAAAAAACCAAAAAAAATAGGCACTAGTTTAATTTTACTATTTTCAAATAAGAAATAAATAATTGTAATTAGCATTAATGCAAAATTTTCAGGTCTAAATTGTAGTTTTAACTGAATTATAAAAATAAAGATTAAGAGTATGAAAAGATTTTCATCATTTATTTTATTTTTTAAAAGTTTATACGAAAAAAAAATTGTAATTAATTTAACAATGAAATTAAATAAAAATATAAATTCATAATTACAATTCATATTTAATAGAGATTTTAAATATGATGGTATCCAACCATGATAAGTCCATTCATCACCTAGTGGACTGCCAAATGCCATAAAGGTTTTGTATCTACAAATGTTAAAACTTAATTTTAGAAAATGTTCACCATCTCCAGCTGGTGAAGGTAAATAGTAAATTACTTCAATAAAGAATGTAGTTAAAATTATGAAAGATAAATAAAAGATTGGTAAATTTGTTTTAAATCTATTCATCAATTTTATACATTAACAGATAAAGTAAATCTTTTTAAAAAAATTATTTTGTTATTTATTTAATGAAATGGTGCCCCCGCACGGATTCGAACCGCGGACCTATTGATTACAAATCAATTGCTCTACCAGCTGAGCTACAAGGGCATGCGCAATAATTATTAATTATTTCTTAATTAATCAACTCTTTTTTTTAAGATAACTTATATGGTGAAATACTATTGCTGCACTATTAGATATATTTAAGCTTTCTATATTTTTATCAATATCTATTTTAACTAAAAAGTCTGCATATTTTGAGGTATGTTTATGCATCCCTGAACCTTCAGACCCAAATAGTAAAACATTATTTCCTTTCCAATCTAAATCTGTAAAATTTTTTTTTCCTTTTCCATCAAAACCATAAATCCAAAAATTTTTATCCTTTAAGTTTTTTAATGTGCTATTTATATTTGAGACTGTAAAAATATTAATATATTCAATTGCACCACTAGCTGCTTTAAACATCAATTTACTTTCACGTGGAAAAGTTCTTTCTTTAACAATAATACCGTCAATTCCAAAAGCTAATGCACTTCTAATTAATGAACCAATGTTTCTTGGATCTGTCACACCATCTAAACACGCTAATGTGACATTATTTTTCTCTTTTATAAAATTTTTTAAAGTAGGCTTTTCAAGATGTTCAATTTCAGCAACATATCCTTGATGTAACAAATTTTCTTTTGTACTATACTTGTCTAGCTCTTTTTTAGTTTTAAAATACACTTTTACATCAACTAAAAGATTTTTATTTGGGCTTTTTCGATGTATATTCTTTTTACTTTCTTCAGTTAAAAAAACCTTCAAAACTTTTCTTTGTGGATTTCTTAAAGCTTCAATTACAGCATGTTGACCAATGATAAAAAAAGACGATTTATTCATAAAATATAGTTAGTTTTACACGTTTTTTTGAATATTTTCCCACTAAATCACATATTGCATTTGCATAATAAAAATATATAAAACGCATGTTGTTTAAAGCATTATTGAACAAGGGGACACTTCCCCAATGGGAGGGGTTCCAGAGCGGTCAAATGGGGCGGGCTGTAAACCCGTTGACTTCGGTCTTCGAAAGTTCGAATCTTTCCCCCTCCACCATTCAATAATTATTTAAATAATAATGGAGTGAAACTCTTGGGGTTGCGCGGGTGTAGTTCAATGGTAGAACGCTAGCCTTCCAAGCTGGATGTAAGGGTTCGATTCCCTTTACCCGCTCCAAGAAAGTGAAATTATAAATTAAATTGAGGTAAAAAGTAATGTCGAAAGAAAAATTTGTAAGGAATAAACCGCATTGCAACATAGGTACTATTGGCCATGTTGACCACGGTAAAACAACTTTAACTGCAGCTATTACAAAAGTTTTAGCTGAAACAGGTGGTGCTACAGCAATTGCATATGATCAAATTGATAAAGCTCCAGAAGAAAAAGAAAGGGGTATTACAATTTCAACTGCACACGTTGAGTATGAAACTGAAAAAAGGCACTATGCTCACGTAGATTGTCCAGGACATGCTGACTATGTAAAAAATATGATTACAGGTGCAGCACAAATGGATGGAGCAATATTAGTTGTAAACGCTGCCGATGGTCCAATGCCACAAACTAGAGAACATATTTTACTTGCAAGACAAGTTGGTGTTCCTGCAATTGTTGTTTACCTTAACAAAGTCGATCAAGTTGATGACAAAGAAATGATTGATCTTGTTGAGGAAGAAATAAAAGAATTATTAACCTCATATAAATTTCCAGGTGATAAAACTCCAATTACAAAAGGTTCAGCACTTGCCGCTGTTGAAGGTAGAGACGATGAAATTGGAAAAAATTCAATATTAGAATTGATGAAGAATGTTGATGAGTTTATTCCACAACCTGATAGACCAAAAGATAAAGACTTCTTAATGCCTGTTGAAGATGTTTTTTCTATTTCTGGAAGAGGTACAGTTGTAACTGGAAGAGTAGAGTCTGGTGTAATTAAAACTGGAGATGAAATAGAAATAGTTGGTATTAGAGAAACTAAAAAGTCAGTATGCACTGGAGTTGAAATGTTTAGAAAACTTTTAGACTCGGGTGAAGCTGGAGATAATATTGGTGTATTGTTAAGAGGTGTAGAGAGAACTGATGTTGAAAGAGGCCAAGTATTATGTAAGTCTGGCTCTGTAACACCGCATACTAAATTTGAGGCTCAAGCGTATGTTCTTAAAAAAGAAGAAGGAGGTAGACATACTCCATTTTTTACAAAATACAGACCTCAGTTTTATTTTAGAACAACAGATGTTACTGGAGAAGTTGAATTACCATCAGGTACTGAAATGGTTATGCCAGGTGATGACGCCAAGTTTACAGTAAAATTGATCACTCCAATCGCAATGTCAGAAAAGCTTAACTTTGCTATTAGAGAGGGAGGAAGAACTGTTGGAGCTGGAGTGGTAACTAAAATTATAGAGTAAGCTCTATATAGGAGTGTAGCTCAATTGGTAGAGCGCCGGTCTCCAAAACCGGAGGCTGAGGGTTCGAGTCCCTCCGCTCCTGCCAAAAATTATTAATTGAACTATGAAAAACCCAATTAAATTTATTCAAGAAGTTAAACAAGAAGCTTTCAAGGTTTCATGGCCAACGTGGAAAGAGACGTTACAAGGTGCTTTAATGGTTTTTGCAATGGCGGTTGTAATGTCAATATTTTTTCTTTTAGTTGATCAGGTTTTAAAATTTCTATTGGATTTATTTTTAAGGATAAGTTTGTAATGAAAAATTGGTATATTGTTCAATCTCACTCAAGTTTTGAAAATAAAGTTGCTGGTTCTATTAAAGAGGAGGCAGATAAAGCTAAAATTTCAGACAAATTTGAGGAAATTATTGTACCCACTCATGATGTAACAGAGGTTAAAAGAGGAAAAAGAATACAAAGAAAAAAAAAGTATTTCCCTGGTTATGTTTTAATTAAAAGTGAAATGGATAATAATATATATCATATGATAAAAAATATAAAAAGAGTGAGTGGTTTTTTAGGGACAAAGGGCATGCCAGTTCCAGTTTCTGATAAGGAAATAGAAAAGATTTTAGGTCAAATAAAAGATGGTGTGGCTCAGCCAAAATCTGGTATAGAATACAGTGTTGGTGAAAAAATACAGGTTGTTGATGGACCTTTTGCTTCATTCAGTGGTATGGTTGAAGAAATTGATGAAGAAAAATCAAGACTTAAGGTTTCAGTTTCAATTTTTGGAAGACCAACACCTGTTGATTTAGAATATAACCAAGTAGAGAAAGTAAGTTAATGGCGGCAAAAAAAGAAATAAGTGGTTTTATAAAATTACAAATAAAAGGTGGTCAGGCTAATCCAGCTCCACCAGTTGGACCAGCATTAGGTCAACGTGGTGTAAATATAATGGAATTCTGTAAAGCTTTTAATGATAAAACAAAATCATTAGCAGGCAAACCTGTTCCAGTTGAAATTACGGTTTATAAAGATAAAAAATTTGATTTTAAGATTAAATCACCACCTGCATCATTTTTTATTAGAGAGGCAGCAAAATTAAAAAGCGGTTCACAAGAACCTGGTAGAAACATTGTTGCATCCATTACAAAAAAACAAGCAGAAGAAATTGCAAAGCAAAAGATGGAAGATCTTAATGCTCTAGACTTAGAACAAGCTGTAAAAATTATAGCAGGCTCAGCTAGATCAATGGGAATTGAGGTTAAGGAGTAATGACATCAAAAAGATTTAAAAAACTTCCAGAAAAAACATTTGATCTTCCAGCAGAGTCTGTTGATAAGTTGATACCTATTATAAAAAAAAACTGCACGGCAAAATTTGATGAGTCTATAGATTTGAGTTTTCAAATTAATCATAAACAAAAAAAAAATGAAATTAATATAAGAACTATTGTTAATTTACCTGGTGGATCAGGTAAAAATGTAAAAGTTGCGGTTGTTTGCGAAGATGCAAAATCAAACGAAGCTAAAACGGCAGGCGCTGATACTGTTGGTGGAGATGATTTAATTGAAAAAATTAAAAGTGGTGATATTAATTTTGAAAAATTAATTTGCACTCCTTCAATGATGATTAAACTATCTAAGCTTGGAAAAGTTCTGGGCCCAAAAGGTCTTATGCCAAATCCAAAACTAGGATCAGTAACTGAAGATTTAAAAACTGCTGTACATGATGCGAAATCTGGCCAAGCAGAAATTCGAAACGACAAAGATGGAAATATAGGAGTAAGTATTGGAAAAAAATCTTTCACAGATGATAAACTCGTAAAAAATTTTAATGCAATATTAGATACACTTGATAAAGAAAAGTCTAATAATGTTGTGAAGGGTGATTTAATAAAAAGTTCTTTTATTACCTCTACAATGGGAGTTTCTTATAAACTTAAATTAGGAAAAAATATTTAACTGTTATGATGAATAAAGACCAAAAGAAGAATTATATTTCTGAAATGACCTCTCAGTTTGAAAATAGTAAAGCTATTATGGTTACTCACTATCAAGGTCTTACAATGACTCAGCTGGATGAATTAAGATCAAAGATGAGAGAACATGGGATAATCTTTAAGATTACAAAAAATAGAATTACAAAATTAGCTTTAGAAAAAACTAAATGCAAAGATTTATCTAATTTGTTTACTGGTCCAACAGCAGTCGCTTTTGGCGAAGATGCAATAATGTCAGCAAGGATTTTATCAAAGTTTGCTAAGGATAATGAGAATCTTAAACTAATTGGTGGAATGATGGATAATGAGATTCTTGATCAAGCTGGAGTTATAAATGTAGCAAATTTACCTACTTTAGATGAGGCAAGAGCTAATATTGTAGGTATTTTGAACGCTTCTGCATCAAAATTAGTCAGTATTTTACTTGCACGATCAGAAAAAATGAGTAATTTACCCACTGAAAATTCTGAAACAAAACCCAAAGAGTAGACATATGCCAGACCTAAATAAAATTATAGAAGATTTATCAAGTTTAACGGTTGCAGAAGCAGCAGATCTTTCAAAACAATTGGAAGAAAAATGGGGAGTAACCCCAATGGCAGCAGCAGCCCCAGCAGCAGCGGGTGGTGCAGCAGCAGCAGAAGATAAAGATGATTTTACAATCATGTTAGTTTCTGCAGGTGACAAAAAAATAAATGTTATCAAAGAAGTTAGAGCAGCAACATCACTAGGTTTAAAAGAAGCAAAAGATTTAGTAGAAGGAGCACCTAAAGAAGTTAAAGCTGGAGTTCCTAAAAAAGAAGCTGAGGAAATTAAAACTAAGTTAGAAGCTGCAGGCGCAAAAGTAGAACTTAAGTAAATTAAAAGGATTTTTTTTGATACTGATTTTTTTAATCAGTATTGATCTATAAATGCAAATATCTTTTACTGAAAAAAAGAATATTAGAAAAAGTTTTGGAAAGCTTAAAGAAAGCTTGTCTATTCCTAATTTAATTGAAGTTCAAAAAAATTCATATGATGAACTAACTCTTTATAATCCAGATGCAGGTGATTTAACTAAAGGTTTTGATAGAGTTTTTAAAAGCATTTTCCCAATAGAGGATTTGAATGATAAAGCAACTCTTGAATATGTATCTTACAGATTAGAGAAACCAAAATTCGATGTAGAAGAATGTATAGCAAGAGGATTAACATATTCCTCAGCTTTAAAATGTACACTTAGACTTGTAGTTTATGATATAGATCAAGAAAATAACACCAAAGATATTCTCTCAGCAAAAGAACAGGAAGTTTATATGGGTGAAGTTCCAATGATGACAAATAGTGGAACGTTTATTACTAATGGTGTTCAAAGAGTAGTGGTTAATCAAATGCACAGAAGTCCAGGTGTTTTTTTTGATCATGATAAAGGAAAAACACATGCAAGTGGAAAACTTTTATTTAATTGTAGAGTAATTCCAAACAGAGGATCATGGTTAGATTTTGAATACGATGTTAAAGATTTTTTATATTTCAAAATTGATCGTAAAAAAAAGATACTAGCCTCCACATTATTATTAGCTTTAGGTTTTACAAAAACTGAAATTGCTAATGAATTTTATGAAAAAGAAATTTATACATTTGATCCTAAAATTCAAAAATGGAAAACTAAGTTTAATCCCGAAAACTACAAATCGAAAAATTTCTCTGAGGAAGTTGTTGATGCTAAGTCTGGTAAAGTTGTGATTAAGCTTGGTGAAAAGATTAATTTTCTTAATGCGAAAAAATTATCAAACGAGGGTTTAAAAGACATATTTGTATCTAAAGAGTCTTTGATTGGCAAATTTCTTCATAGTGATCTGAAAATAAATGATGATGAAAATGGTGTACTTAAGATTGGGACAGAACTTAATGATACAATTATAGATAAGATATTAGAGTCAAACATACATTCATTAGAGATTTCAATGACAAACTCAATTAACAAAGGACCTTATCTACTGATAACGATACTTAATGATAAGAATAATAATAAAGATGAAGCAATAACAGAAATATACAAAATGTTAAGACCTGGTGAACCACCAACAATTGAAATTGCAACACAAATTTTTAACAATTTGTTTTTTAGCTCAGATAGATACGATCTGTCAGATGTAGGTAGAGTAAAAATGAATTCTAGATTAAATCTAGAATGTTCTGATAAGATCACAATTTTAAGAAATGATGATATTCTTGCTATAATTCATAAGATGCTTGATTTAAGAGATGGTAAGGATGATGTAGATGATATTGATCATTTGGGAAATAGACGAGTAAGATCTGTTGGAGAATTGGTTGAAAATCAAGCTCGAATTGGTGTGTATAGAATGGAGAGAGCTATTAAAGAGAAAATGACAACATTAGATGTAGAGTCCGCTATGCCTCAAGATTTGATTAATGCCAAACCTTTAACTGTTTCATTAAAAGATTTTTTTGCTAGTTCTCAACTTTCTCAATTTATGGATCAAACAAATCCACTTTCAGAAATTACTCATAAAAGAAGAGTTTCAGCCTTAGGTCCGGGTGGTTTAACAAGAGAAAGAGCTGGATTTGAAGTCCGAGACGTTCATCCAACACATTATGGAAGGATTTGTCCTATAGAAACTCCCGAAGGTCCAAACATAGGTTTGATTAATAGTTTATCAACTTATGCAAAAATAAATAAATATGGTTTTATAGAGAGCCCTTATAAAAGAGTAAAAAATGGTATTGTTCAAGATAATGTAGAGTATTTATCTGCAATGGAGGAAACAAAATTTACTGTCGCTCAAGCAAATACAAAAATTGATAAAAATGGAAAGATTATTGAGGAATTAGTATCGTGCAGACAAAATCTTAATTTCTTGTTATCAAAACCAGAAACGATTGATTACATTGATGTTTCTCCGAAACAATTAGTTTCGGTAGCAGCATCTCTCATTCCTTTTTTAGAAAATGATGATGCTAATAGAGCATTAATGGGATCAAACATGATGAGGCAAGCAGTTCCATTGTTAAAACCTGAAGCTCCACTTGTAGGAACAGGTATTGAAAGTGATGTTGCATTAGACTCAGGAGTTACTATAGTCGCTAAAAGAGATGGTGTAGTTGATAAAATTGATGGTAAACGTATAGTCATTAAAGTTACCGAAGAAACTGATTTTTCTAAATCGGGTGTAGATATCTACAATTTACAAAAGTTTAAAAGATCAAACCAAAACACATGCATAAATCAAAGACCTTTAGTTAGAGTTGGAGATAAGGTAAAATCTGGTGATATTATAGCTGACGGCCCTTCAACTAGATTAGGAGAACTGGCGTTAGGAAAAAATGTTACAGTAGCGTTTATGCCTTGGCAGGGCTACAACTTTGAAGATTCTATCCTTATTTCTGAAAGATGTGTAACAGATGATGTATTTACTTCAGTTCATATTGTTGAGTATGAAATAATGGCTAGAGACACAAAACTTGGTGAAGAAGAAATAACTAGAGATATTCCCAACGTTAATGAGGAGGCTTTAAAAAATTTAGATGAATCAGGAATTGTTTATATTGGTGCTGAAGTTAATGCAGGAGATATTTTAGTTGGAAAAGTAACTCCAAAAGGAGATTCAGCGTCTGGTCCTGAGGAAAAACTATTAAGATCTATATTTGGTGAAAAGGCCATTGATGTGACTGATACTTCCCTTAGAATGTCTAGAGGAAGCAGCGGCACTGTTGTTGATGTAAGAGTTTTTAACAGACATGGAATTGAAAAAGATGAAAGATCAATAACAATTGAAAGAGCTGAAATTGAGCAGGTTCAACAGGATAAAATTGTTGAAGAGGAAATTTTAGAACGAAGCATCAAACAAAGAGCTGCACAAATACTTTCAGGCTCCCTTTCTACAAAAAAAGTAAAAGATATTGAAAGTGGAAATAAATTAGATTTTGAAAAAATTGACACTTTACCAATTAATGAAGTCTTTAAAATTAGCACTGGTAAGTCAAAAGATGAAAATTCATTATTACAATTAAAAGAACAATATAACAATGCAAAACAAGATATTACCGAAAGATTTGAAGATAAGGTTTTAAAAATAAGAAGTGGTGACGATTTGTTACCTAGTGTAATGAAAATGGTTAAAGTTTTTGTTGCAATTAAAAGAAGATTAAGGCCAGGTGATAAAATGTCAGGAAGACATGGAAACAAAGGTGTTGTAAGTAAAATTGTGCCTGTTGAAGACATGCCCTATCGAGAAGATGGAAGACCTGTTGATATTGTTTTGAATCCATTAGGTGTACCAAGTAGAATGAACGTTGGGCAAATTTTGGAGACACATTTAGGATGGGCATGTAAAGAATTTGGTGAAGAGGTAAAACGATTAGTTAATGAGAATAATAAAAAAATTGAGAGAACTGAAAAGATCGAAAAATTTCTAAAATCAGTTTATGGTGAGGAAATTTTTAATGAAAAAGTTGATAAGCTAAATAAATCCGAATTTAGAGACTTATGTGAAAATCTTCAAAATGGTATAGCCATTTCAACTCCTGTTTTTGACGGAGCTAAGGAAAAAAATGTAACAGATATGTTGGATTTAGCTAAGTTACCAAATTCGGGTCAAACTTATTTATGGGATGGAAGAACGGGTGAAAAATTTGATAGACCAGTGACTGTCGGGATAATTTATATGCTTAAACTACATCATTTAGTTGAGGATAAAATTCATGCTAGATCAACAGGACCATACAGTCTTGTTACACAGCAACCGTTAGGTGGAAAGGCTCAATTAGGTGGGCAGAGATTTGGTGAAATGGAGGTTTGGGCACTGGAGGCTTATGGTGCATCTTACACTCTACAAGAAATTTTAACAGTAAAATCTGATGATGTTGCGGGTCGTGTGAAAGTTTACGAAACCATTGTCAAAGGTGAGGAAAATTTTGAGTCAGGAATACCAGAGTCCTTTAATGTATTAGTTAAAGAGATTAAATCTTTGGCTCTAAATGTGGAGCTTAACTAATTATGAAAAAAGAATTAACAGATTTATTTAAAAATTCTGAGATATCAGAAGCTCAAAATTTTAATAGCATTAAAATATCTTTAGCTAGTCCAGAAAAAATTAAATCATGGACGTATGGAGAAATAAAAAAACCAGAGACGATAAATTATAGAACATTTAGACCAGAAAAAGATGGTTTATTTTGTGCAAGAATATTTGGACCCATCAAAGATTACGAATGTTTATGTGGAAAATATAAAAGAATGAAGTTCAGAGGAATTATTTGTGAAAAATGTGGAGTTGAAGTTACTAAGTCAAATGTTCGAAGAGAAAGAATGGGCCATATAAATTTAGCAACACCAGTTGCACACATTTGGTTTTTAAAATCTTTACCTAGCAGAATAGCATTAGCTGTTGATATGAAACTTAAAGAAGTAGAAAGAGTTCTGTATTTTGAAAATTTTATTGTTATTGAGCCAGGATTAACCGGATTACAAAAAAATCAATTACTAAATGAGGAGGAATTAGCAAAATATCAGGATGAGTTTGGTGAGGAAGCCTTTACTGCCGGTATAGGTGCAGAGGCAGTCCTAGAAATGCTTAAAAATTTGGATTTGGAATTGGAGAGAAAAAACTTAGCAAACTATATCAAGGAAACAAAATCTAAAGTTAACGAAGAAAGAGCAATCAAAAGATTAAAATTAATAGAGTCATTCATAGAAACTGGACAAAAACCAGAGTGGATGATTATGACCGTGATACCAGTTATACCACCTGAGTTAAGACCATTAGTTCCCTTAGATGGTGGAAGATTTGCCACTTCTGATCTTAACGATTTGTATAGAAGAGTGATCAATAGAAATAATAGACTTAAGAGACTAATGGATCTTAAAGCACCTGATATAATTGTTAGAAATGAAAAAAGAATGTTACAAGAGTCAGTCGATGCCCTTTTTGATAATGGAAGACGTGGAAGAGTAATCACTGGAACCGGTAAGAGACCTCTTAAATCTTTGGCAGAAATGCTCAAAGGTAAACAAGGAAGATTTAGACAGAACTTACTTGGAAAAAGAGTAGACTACTCAGGAAGATCAGTAATTGTAGTAGGTCCTGATTTAAAACTTCATGAGTGTGGTTTGCCGAAAAAAATGGCTTTAGAGTTATTCAAACCTTTTTTATATGCAAGACTTAATAAACTAGGGTTAGCTTCAACAATCAAACAAGCAAAAAAATTGGTTGAAAAAGAAACAAATGCAGTTTGGGATGCATTAGAATTAATTGTTAGGGAGCATCCTGTTCTATTAAATAGAGCTCCAACACTTCATAGATTAGGTGTCCAAGCATTTGAACCAAAATTAATAGAGGGAGATGCTATTGAACTACATCCATTAACCTGTGCTGCATTTAACGCTGATTTTGACGGAGATCAAATGGCTGTCCATGTTCCTTTAAGTCTTGAGGCACAATTAGAAGCAAGAATATTAATGTTATCAACAAATAATATCTTATCACCTTCTAATGGTAAACCAATAATCGTTCCGAGTCAGGATATGATTTTAGGTATATATTATTTATCTCAAGAACCGATATCAGATAAACCATCAGGATATTTTACAGATGCTGACGAAATAGATTTTGCTTTATCTTCAGGAGAAATCAAAGTTCATACTACAATAGTTTCTAGATTTGAAACAGTTGATGAAAAAGGGAATAAAAGATATGAAAAATATACATCAACAGCTGGTAGGTTTCTATTAGCAAACTTACTTCCAAAAAATCAAAATATTAAATTTTCTTTGATTGATAGATTATTGCCAAAAAAAACAGTATCAGAAATTATAGATATTGTTTTTAGATTTTGTGGGCAAAAAACTACAGTTATATTTTGTGATAAATTAAAAGATTTAGGTTTCAAGCATGCATTTAAAGCTGGTATATCATTTGGTAAAGATGATTTGATTATTCCAGAGAGTAAAACACAATTAATAAATGATACGAAAAAACTAATAGCAGATTACGAAACTCAATATGCTGAAGGTTTAATTACTAGAGGTGAAAAATACAATAAAGTTGTTGACGCTTGGTCAAAATGTACTGACAAAGTTGCAGCAGAAATGATGAAGGGTATCTCTGCTACAGAAAAAACTCCAGAGGGTTTGAAAATAAACTCTGTGTTTATGATGGCGGATAGTGGTGCTAGAGGATCAGCTGCTCAGATGAAACAACTTGCGGGAATGAGAGGCTTGATTGCAAAACCATCTGGTGAAATTATTGAAAGCCCTATAACTTCAAATTTTAAAGAGGGTTTAACGGCTCTTGAATATTTTAACTCAACTCACGGTGCCAGAAAAGGTTTAGCAGATACGGCTCTTAAAACTGCTAGTTCTGGATACTTGACTAGAAGATTGTGTGATGTAGCACAAGATTTAACAATTACCAAAAAAGAGTGTGACTGTAAAAACCCCGGATTTATTGAGCTCTCTGAGATTTTAGAAGGAGGAAATGTTGTTGTAAGTCTCTCAGAAAGAGCACTAGGAAGAATTGCTTTTGACGATGTTAAACACCCTTTAACCGGAGAAGTAATTATTAAAAAATTATCTATGATTGATGAGTCTGGTTGTGACAAAATTGATGCAGCAGGAATCAAATCTTTAAAAGTTTATTCAGTTATGACTTGTGGTTCTAAAGAAGGTGTATGTGCTACCTCTTATGGAAGAGATTTATCTAGAGGAAAAATGGTTCACGTTGGTGAAGCTATAGGTATGATTTCAGCTCAATCAATTGGTGAACCAGGAACTCAATTGACAATGAGAACATTCCACGTTGGTGGAACAGCATCTGTAAAACAAGATTCTCAAATTGTAACTAAAAATGAGGGAATTTTGAAAATTATTAACTCTAATATATTAGAAGACTCAAAAAAGAATTCAATTGTAATGGGAAGAAATACTCAACTTTCTATTGAAGATGATAATGGGGTTCAAGTAGCAGTCTACAAAGTGGCTTATGGCTCAAAGTTATTTTTTAAAAATGGAGACAAAGTTAAAGCTAATACTAAAATTTGTGAATGGGATCCATACACTACACCTGTAATTGCAGAGAAAAGTGGTATTGCAAGTTATGTAGATTTAATCGATGGTGTTTCGATCCAAGAAACAACAGATGATGCTACTGGAATATCTTCTAAATCTGTTGTCGATTGGAGATCGCAATCTAAGAGTACAGATCTAAAACCTAGAATTACTTTAAGAGATGAAAAAGGAAATGTAATTAAGAAAGCCGATGATAATGAAGCGAGATACTATTTGGTTCCTGATTCAATATTATCAGTCAAAGATGGACAAAAAGTTTCTGCGGGTGATGTTATTGCCAGATTACCAAAAGAGACAACAAAAACCAAAGATATCACCGGAGGTCTTCCAAGAGTTGCAGAATTATTTGAAGCTAGAAAAGCAAAGGATAGTGCGATCATAGCAGAGAATGATGGTCAGGTAATTTTTGGTAAAGAAGTAAGAGGCAAACAAAGAGTCTCAATAGTCCCAGAAGATGGATCAGAGCCATCTAATTATTTAATTCCAAAAGGAAAACATATAAATTTCAATCAAGGTGAAAAAATTAAAAAAGGAGAATATTTACTAGATGGACAACCTTTACCTCATGACATTTTAAGAATAATGGGCATTAAAGATCTAACCGAGTATTTTGTAAATCAGGTTCAAGAAGTTTATAGGTTACAAGGAGTAATAATTAACGATAAACATATAGAGACAATTCTAAGACAAATGCTTAAAAAGATTGAAGTCAAAGATTCAGGAGACTCGTCTTATCTTCCAGGTGAAATTGTAGATAAAATTAAGTTTGAAAATAATAATGAAAAACTTAAGTCTGCGGGTAAAAAACCAGCTTCAGGTGAAAGAATTTTAATGGGTATAACTAAAGCTTCTTTGCAGACAGAGTCATTTATTTCTGCTGCATCATTTCAAGAAACAACTAGAGTACTTACGGATGCTGCAATAAAAGGAAAAGTCGATCCACTAAATGGCCTAAAAGAAAACGTAATTGTTGGTAGATTAGTACCAGCAGGAACTGGTAATATAAAGAATAAGTGGAATAAAAAAGCACTTGAGGATGATAATAAATTTTTGTCGGAGCAAGAAAAAATTGAACCATCAGAAACCCAAGTAAATCAATAAAAAAAGCACCAAAATAGAATAGTTTTGATTTGACAAAACTTAATTAATAAGTAATTTGGCGATATTTTTGGTTGGAATGTAGTATCTTTGCCATACTAAACGCTGCCATGAATAACCTGTCAGTTATTTCATTCAAAAATATTAACTATTAATAAATTTTATGCCAACTATAAACCAGTTGTTAAGAAAAAAAAGAAGTAGGCCACTTTCAAGGAATAAGGTTCCTGCGTTACAGAAACAACCTTTAAAAAGAGGTGTGTGCGTGAAAGTTTATACCACTACCCCAAAAAAACCTAATTCAGCTTTACGAAAAGTAGCTAGAGTTAGATTGTCAAATGGTTTTGAAGTTACAGCTTATATTCCCGGTGAGGGTCATAATCTGCAAGAACATTCCGTTGTTTTAATTAGAGGTGGAAGAGTAAAAGATTTACCTGGAGTTAGATATCATATTCTTAGAGGAAATTTAGATACACAAGGTGTTGCAAACAGAAAACAAAGAAGATCTTTATACGGTACTAAAAAAGGAAAATAGTCAATGTCAAGAAAGAAAACACAACCAAAAAAGAATATTACTCCTGATGCAAAATTTAAATCAATCATCATTCCAAAACTAATTAATTCAATAATGTTCGATGGGAAAAAGGGTATTGCTGAAAAAATTGTTTATGATGCTATTGAAAAAATTAAAACAAAATCAAAAGATGAACCAATAAATGTTTTTAATGAGGCAATTAACAATATAAAACCTACAGTCGAAGTAAGATCAAGAAGAGTTGGTGGTGCCACTTATCAAGTACCTGTTGAAGTTAAAAGTAAACGAGCTCAAGCTTTAGCAATAAGATGGTTAGTAGATTCAGCAAGAAAAAGAAAAGATAAAAATATGTCAGATAGAATTTTTAATGAACTTTATGATGCTTATGAGAAAAAAGGAGCAGCTGTAAAAAAAAGAGAGGATGTGCATAAGATGGCAGAGTCTAATAAGGCATTTGCACATTTTAGGTGGTAACGAATATGTCTAGGTCTCATACTTTAGATAAATATAGAAATATTGGTATAATGGCCCATATAGATGCAGGCAAAACTACGACCACAGAAAGAATTCTTTATTATACTGGAAAAAGTCACAAAATTGGTGAAGTTCATGATGGAGCTGCAACCATGGACTGGATGGAGCAAGAACAAGAAAGAGGTATAACGATTACATCAGCTGCTACAACTTGTTTTTGGCAAGATCATAGAATTAATATTATTGATACCCCAGGACATGTTGATTTCACAATTGAAGTTGAGAGATCACTTAAAGTTTTAGATGGAGCTGTAGCAGTTTTTGATGGTGTGGCAGGTGTAGAACCACAATCGGAAACAGTTTGGAGACAGGCTGATAAATATAAAGTTCCAAGAATTTGTTTTGTAAATAAATTAGACAGAACTGGTGCAGATTTTTTTAGATGTGTTGATATGATCAAAGACAGGTTGGGTGCAAAACCTTTAGTTATACAAGTGCCAATTGGTATTGAGTCGTCATTAATTGGTGTAGTTGATTTGGTAAAAATGAAAGCTCAAGTATGGAAAAATGAGGCATTAGGAGCTGAGTGGGAATACAAAGATATACCTGAAGATTTAAAAGAAATTTCAAGTAAATATAGAACAGAGTTAGTAGAATTAGCAGTTGAGCAAGATGAGAAATTAATGGAAAGCTATTTAAATGGTGATGAAATTAATGAAGCTGACCTAATTAAGTGTATAAGAAAAGGAACTTTAAATTTCAATTTTGTTCCAGTTTTAACTGGTTCAGCATTTAAGAATAAAGGCGTTCAACCTTTATTAGATGCAGTAATAAATTATTTACCTAGTCCTCTTGATATTGGCTCAATCAAAGGAACAAAAGTTGGATCTGAAGATGAAATTGAAATGAAATTTGATGATAATGCATCATTCTCGGCTCTTGCGTTTAAAGTTGCAAATGACCCATTTGTAGGATCTTTAACGTTTATAAGAGTTTACTCAGGTACTATCAAATCTGGCACATCGATTTATAATTCATCTACTGACAAAGAGGAAAGAGTAGGACGGATGCTACTGATGCATGCTAATTCTCGAGAAGATATTAAAGAGGCTAATGCTGGTGATATAATTTCATTGGCGGGTCTAAAAAATACTATGACTGGACATACATTATGTAACAAAGAAAATCAGGTATTGTTAGAACCGATGGAATTCCCAGATCCAGTTATTGAAATTGCTGTAGAACCTAAGACTAAAGGTGATCAAGAAAAAATGGGAGAGGCTTTAGCTAGATTGGCTAAAGAAGATCCATCCTTTAGAGTTTCATCTGATGAGGAGTCAGGACAAACTATAATCAAAGGTATGGGTGAACTTCATTTAGACATTATTGTAGACAGAATGAAGCGAGAGTTTAAAGTAGAGGCAAATGTAGGCGCACCTCAAGTAGCTTACAGAGAAACAATAGAAAATTCATCTGAATTTGAATATATCCATAAAAAACAAAGTGGTGGTGCTGGTCAATTTGCTAAAGTAAAACTTTTAGTAGAACCTCAAGAACCTGGCAAAGGTAGACTGGTTGAAAGCGCTATTAAAGGTGGAGCTATCCCAAAAGAATTTATTCCTGGAGTAGAAAAGGGAATAGAAACAATTTCAGATAGTGGAATTTTAGCAGGCTTTCCTTTAATTGATTATAAAGTTACAATAGTTGATGGTCTTCATCATGATGTGGACTCGAGTGTTTTAGCTTTTGAGCTAGCCAGTAGAGCCTGCTTTAAAGAAGCATGTACTCAGGGTAAATTAAAACTACTAGAACCGATTATGAGAGTTGAAGTAGTTACACCTGAGGATTACATGGGTGATGTAATTGGTGATTTAAACAGTAGACGAGGTCAAATTAGTACTCAAGAGCAGAGAGGTAATGCAACAGTTATCACCGCTATGGTTCCTCTAGCAAACATGTTTGGCTATATTAATAGTTTAAGATCAATGTCTCAAGGAAGAGCACAATATTCAATGTTTTTTGATCATTATTCAAAAGTTCCACAAAATGTTCAAGATGAAGTAACAAAAAAGGTAGCAGGATAAAATGGAAAAACAAAATATCAGAATAAAACTTAGAGCTTATGATAATAAAATTTTGGATGCATCTACAGAAGAAATTGTAAATACTGTTAAAAGGACAGGAGCAACAATTAAAGGTCCAATACCTCTACCTACTAGAATTGAAAGATATACTGTATTAAGATCACCTCATATTGATAAGAAAAGTAGAGAACAGTTTGAGTCAAGAACGCATAAAAGACTGATTGATATAATTGAACCAACCCCTCAAACCGTAGAAGCTTTAATGAAACTAGATTTGGCCTCAGGTGTGGATGTGGAGATAAAAATATAATTATGAGTGAAATAGCTTTATTAGGAAAAAAAATTGGAATGACTAGAGAGTTTTATAAAACTGGACAGCTTGTACCTGTCACAGTTTTAAAGATGGAAAAAGCTAGAGTCATACAAATTATAAATGAAGAGAAGCAAGGATATAAAGCCATTCAACTTGGTTACGGTAAAATTAAAAATTCAAAATTATCAAAATCAATGAAAGGATATTTTGCAAAAAAAAATACCGAAGCAAAAAAAAAACTTAAAGAATATAAAGTCACAGATGTTACTAAATATAAAGAGGGTAATGAGTTTGGAATTGAAATTTTTAATGATGTTAAATTTGTTGACACAAAATCTAAAACTATAGGTAAAGGTTTTGCTGGAGCGATGAAAAGACATAACTTTGGTGGTTTAAGAGCAACACATGGAGTTTCCATTTCTCATAGATCGCACGGATCTACTGGGCAGAGACAGGATCCTGGTAAAGTTTTTAAGGGAAAAAAAATGGCTGGCCACATGGGAGACAAATTAAGAACAATGCAGAATATAGAAATAATAAAAACTGACTTAGAAAATGAATTATTATACCTAAAAGGATCAATACCAGGTTCCAAAAATTCAGAGGTCTTAGTTAAAAGTTCCGTAAAAAATGTCAGTAAAAAAACAATAAAAGAAAAAATTAAAGCTTTTGAGGAATCAAAGAAAACACCAGAGAAAAAGAAAAAATAATGAAATTAGAAAAATTAGATATTAACGGAAAAAAAGATTCAATAGAGGTCTTAGATAAGATTTTTTCTGCTAAAGTTAACAAAAAATTGGTCAGCCACGTATTATATAAAACCAATGCGAACTATAAAGGTCGTCATGCCAAAACAAAGCAACAAAATGAAGTTTCTGGACCTACTTCAAAAATTTATGCTCAAAAAGGAACTGGTAACGCTCGTCACGCAAGTAGAAAAGCACCAATTTTTGTGGGGGGTGGTGTTGCTCACGGACCTAAGGGTCAATCATCATATAAGATAAGAAAATTGAATAAGAGTGAAAAAAAACAAAGCATTGCATCGATCATAAGTGAAAAGACAAAAAACAAAAATTTGCTAGTTTTTAGTAATTTTAATTCTGAAATTAAAAAAACAAAAGAAATGAACTTAATTATTAAGAAATTTGAAATTACCAATTCTTTAATAATTTTAGACAAATCTTCTAAGGAAAAAATTGAACGATCAATAAGAAATATTCCTAATGTAAAAGTTACAGATGTAAATCATTTTAGTGCTTATGATCTTGTAAAATATAAAAAGGTTGTGTTCACTGAAAATTCTGTGAAAGAACTAGAAAAGAGGTACATCTAGATGGAAAAAATTCATTTATATGATAAGATTTTAGCTCCCCTTGTAACAGAAAAATCTACAAACCTGTCTGAACAAAATAAGATTGTCTTTAAAGTTCCGTCAAATGCAAATAAGAAAAATCTAAAATCCAATATAGAGAAAATTTTTAAAGTTAATGTTACTAAAATTAATATAATTAACAAACAAAGCCGAGTAAAACTTACTAGAGGAAAAAAAGTAAAAGTTTCTGGATTTAAAAAAGCAATCATTACTTTGAAAAAAGGTCAAAGTATTGATTTAACAACAGGTATATAAAATGGGATTAAAAACTTTTAAACCTTACACAAAATCGACAAGAGGAACAATACTTGTTGACAGATCTGGACTTTGGAAAGGAAAACCTTTTAAATCTTTGGTCTCACCAAAAAATTCTATGAAAGGAAGAAACAATTACGGAAGAATTACCTCAATAAATAGAGCTGGTGGTCATAAAAAAATGTACCGACATGTGGATTTTTATCGTAAAAAATTTGACATGCCAGCAACAGTGGTAAGAATTGAATATGATCCTAATAGATCCTGTCACATAATGTTGGTTAAGTTTGATGATAATTCTCATGCATATTATTTAGCACCCCAAAAAATAAAAGTTGGTGACAAAATTGAAAATGGCTCAAAGAAAGAAATTAAAATTGGTAATTGTATGCCATTACAGGATATTCCAGTTGGGATAAATATACATAACGTTGAAATTCAACCTGGGGGTGGAGGAAAAATTGCCAGATCAGCAGGTTCATCTGTTACTATAAGTGGCTTAGACGGGAATTATAGTTTATTAAAACTTTCTTCAGGTGAGGTAAGGAAGATTGACTCAAGAGCATTAGCCACAATAGGCGTTTTGAGTAATCCTGATCAAAAAAATATTAAGATAGGTAAAGCTGGAAGGTCTAGATGGCTTGGTAGAAGACCACATACACGTGGAGTTGTCAAAAATCCAGTTGACCATCCTCATGGTGGTGGTGAAGGTAAGTCTGCCGGAGGTAGACACCCAGTTTCACCAACAGGTCAGTCAGCAAAAGGATTAAAAACAAGAGATAATAAGAGAACAGATAAATTTATTGTTAAAAGAAGAAACAAAAGGAAGGATACAAAATAATGGCTAGAGCAGTTTGGAAAGGACCTTTTGTAGAGGAAAGTCTAATGAAAAAAGTTGATAAATATAAAAATGATCCAAAAAAAATACCAATTAAAACTTGGTCAAGAAAATCAACAATTATTCCAGACTTTGTTGGTGTAAGTTTTTTAATTTACAATGGAAAAAAATTTATACCAATAACTATATCTGAGGACATGGTGGGACATAAATTAGGTGAATTTGCGCCGACAAGAACCTTTTTTGGGCATACACCAGCAGATAAAAAGGCAAAACCAGCTGAAGCTGAGGTTAAAAAATAATTATGAGCAAAAAAAAGAAAATAGATAAAGACAAAAACAAATTTGTTAAATCGATTAATAATAATATAAGGTCTAGTGTTAGAAAATTAAACCCAATTTTAAAAAGTATTGTTGGAAAAAAAGTTGAATTAGCTATAAGAGATCTGCAATTTTCAGAAAAGAGAATAACAAGAGATATAAGAAAAACTATTAGTTCTGCCGTAGCTAATGCAGAAAATAATTTTCAGTATGATATTGATAAATTAATGATCAAAGAAGCTTATTGCGGAAAAAAAATTATGATGAAAAGATTTAGGCCAAGAGCAAAAGGAAGAGCTGCACCAATACTTAAACCATATTCAAGTGTTACAATAATTTTATCTGAGACCAATAAAAAGGAGGGTCATGGGGCAAAAAGTTAATCCAGTTGGTTTTAGATTAGGTGTCAATAGAGGTTGGGACTCTGTATGGTATGCTAAGAAAAAAGATTTTGGTAACTATCTAATTGAGGATTTTAAAATTAGAGAATATATTAAAAAGAATGTAATTAACTCAGGTGTCTCTAAAGTAATGATAGAGAGAACTGCAAACAAATGTTACGTCACTATTTATACTTCTAGACCTGGTTTTGTTATTGGTAAAAAAGGTAGTGATATTGATAAGATCAAAAATAACTTATCTAAATTTACATCAAATGAGGTTAATTTGAATATCAAGGAAGTAAAAAAACCTGAGACTAATGCATATTTAGTTGCTGAAAATATTGCTCAACAATTAGTTAAAAGGATTTCTTATAGAAGAGCGATGAAAAGAGCTATGCAGTCATGTTTAAGATTAGGAGCTAAGGGCATAAAAGTTTCGATTAGTGGTCGACTTGGTGGTAATGAAATCGCTAGAACTGAATGGTTAAGAGATGGAAGTATTCCCTCACACACTTTGAGAGCAGACATTGATTACGCAGAGGCAGAAGCTCTTACAACATATGGAATTATTGGAATAAAAGTTTGGATTTATAAAGGCGAGGTGTTCGCAAAAGAATTTAGTCAAGAAACAAATAAAGTTAGCAACAAAGAGGATAAATAAAAGATGTTACAACCAGTGAGAACTAAATGGAGAAAAGCTCATAAAGGAAGAATTCATGGAACCGCCTCTAGAGCTAATTTTATAAACTATGGTTCTTTTGCTTTAAAGGCTTTAACACCTGAGCGAGTAACTGGTAAACAAATTGAGGCTGCTAGGGTTGCACTTACGAGACACATGAAGAGACAAGGTCGTGTTTGGACAAGAATTTTTCCAAATATACCGGTTTCAAAAAAACCTATCGAGGTAAGAATGGGTAAAGGAAAAGGTTCTCCTGAATATTATGCCTGTAGAGTAAAACCTGGTAGAATATTGTTTGAAGTTGATGGTGTTTCTGAACAAGTAGCAAAAGAAGCCTTATATAAAGCTTCTGCAAAATTACCAATTAAAACAAAAACAATTAAGAGATTTGTATAATATGAAAAAACAAGAAATTAAAAAATTGTCTAAAGATGAAATTTTAAAAAATATAGATAAACTAAAAAAAGATCTGTTTAATTTTAGATTTCAGAAAATGAGCTCACAAGTGACTAATCCTGCTAAAATTAGTCAAACTAAAAGAGTGATTGCTAGATTAAAAACATCATTGAAGGGAAAGATTAATGCCTAAAAAAATATTAACAGGAATTGTCGTTAGCGATAAACCAAACAAAACAATTACTGTAATGGTTGAAAGAAAATACTCACATCCATTATTAAAGAAAGTGATCAAGGTTAGAAAAAAATATAATGCACATGATGAAAATAATAAATTTAAAAATGGTGATAAAGTTTCAATAATAGAAAGTAAACCATTTTCTAAAAATAAAAAATTTGAAGTGATGGAGAATATTAAATAATGATACAGGTTCAAACAGAATTATATGTTGCTGATAATACTGGAGCTAAAAAAATTGAATGTATAAAAGTTTTAGGTGGCTCAAAAAGAAGATATGCAAGTATAGGTGATACTATTGTTATAGCTGTTAAAGAAGCAATCCCTAAAGGGAAAGTAAAAAAAGGATCAGTCCATAAAGCAGTGGTTGTAAGAGTAAAAAAAGGTATTCATAGAAATGATGGATCAAAGGTTAAATTTGATAATAATGCTGCTGTTCTAGTTGATGATAAAGGGGAGCCAGTAGGAACTAGAATTTTTGGGCCTGTAACAAGAGAATTAAGAAATAGAGGTCAAATGAAAATAATTTCATTGGCTCCAGAGGTATTATAATGATTAAAAAAGGTTTAAAAGTAAAAGTTTTAGTAGGAAAAGATAAAAATAAAGAGGGAGAAGTTATAGAAATTGATAGGCGAAATAATAGAGCAAAAGTGAAAGATATAAATATGATAAAGAAACATGTAAAAACAACGAAAGAAAAAAAAGGTGGAATTGTTTCTAAAGAAAATTTTTTAAACTTATCTAATTTAATGTTGATTGATAAAAAAGATAATAAAAAAAAAGAAGAGGCTAAAAAATAATGACACCAAGGCTTAAAGAATTATATCTAAAAGAAATTCAACCTTCTCTAAAAGATCAGTTTAAATTTAAAAATTTGTATATGGGTCCCAAAATTGAAAAAATTGTTTTGAATATGGGATTAGGTCTTGATGGCAATGACTCGAAAATTCTTAAATCTTGTCAGGAAGATTTGGCAAAAATAACTGGTCAAAAACCTGTTACAACAAAATTTAAAAAATCAATTTCAAATTTTAAAACACGAAAAGGCTCAAACGCTGGTTTAAAAGTTACTTTAAGAAAAGATAAAATGTACGAATTTTTGGATAGACTTGTAAATATTGCGTTACCAAGAATAAAAGATTTTAGAGGTTTATCTGAAAAAGGTTTTGATAAATTTGGTAATTTTACTTTTGGAATAAAAGAACATATTATTTTTCCAGAAGTAAGTTTTGATAGAGCTGATAAAGTTAGAGGCTTAGATATTGTAATAGTTATGTCCTCAAAAAATAAGATGCATAGCTATGCTTTACTTGAAAAACTAAATTTTCCATTTATTAAGAAAGGAGATAATTAATGGCTAAACTTAGCTCAATAAACAAAAATAATAAGAGAATTAAACTATCTGACAAATTTTTTAAAAAAAGATTAAAGTTTAAAAAGATTATCATGAATAAAAAATTATCTTTAGAGGAAAGATTTAAAGCACAACAAAAATTATCAAGATTGCCAAGAAATTCTGCGAAAATTAGAGTTATGAATAGATGTCAAATAACTGGTCGACCGCATGGTGTTTATAGAAAATTAAAGATATCTAGAATTGCTTTAAGACAACTGGGATTACAAGGTAAAATTCCAGGTTTAATTAAATCAAGCTGGTAGAAAGGATTATATGAGTTTAAGTGACCCAATTGGAGATATGATTGCAAGAGTTAAAAATGCTCAAGATAGAAATCATAAAAAAGTTGAGCTGCCTTCATCAAATTTTAAGAAAAAAATTGCAGATATACTTAAAAATGAAGGGTTCATAAAAGATTTTAAAGTAAATTCTGATAGAAATAAATCCATATTATCTTTGGAACTCAAATATCATTCTGGAAATCCAGTGATAAGTAATTTTGAAAGAATCTCAAAACCCGGTAGAAGGATTTTTTCAAGTGCAGATGGACTTCCAAAAATTAATAATGGTTTAGGTATAGCAATAATATCAACTCCCAAAGGTGTAATGACTGACATCGATGCTAGAAAACACCATCTGGGTGGAGAAGTAATTTGTAAGGTATTTTAATGTCAAAGATTGGTAAAATTAATATTTCAATTCCAGAAAAAGTAAAAGTTGCTCTAGCAGGCAATATACTAAATATTGAAGGACCTTCAGGAAAAAGCTCTATAGATATTGATTTAGATACTTTTATTTTAGATATTAAAGAGGGAAAAGAAATATCAATTAAACCTAAAAAAATAGATTCAAATACTAAAAGACTTTGGGGTATGAAAAGAAGTCTTATAAATAACGCTGTTGTTGGGTCAAATAAAGGATATGAAAAAATATTAGAATTAGTTGGTGTTGGCTATAGGGCAGCAATTAAAGGTAGTCAACTAAATTTGCAGCTTGGATATAGTCATGATGTAGACTTTGAAATACCTCAAGGTATCAAAATTATTGTTGAAAAACAGACCACTATAAAAATATCAGGTAATGATAAACAACAAGTTGGAGCAGTTGCTTCAAAGATTAAAACATTCAGAAAAATTGAACCTTATAAAGGCAAGGGTGTTAGAGAAAAAGGTCAATATGTTCTTAAAAAAGAAGGAAAGAAAAAATAATGAAACTATCAACTAGTAAAAGAAAAAGTTTTAGAGTGAGAAATAAATTAAAAAAAGTTGCCTCACAAGGTAGATTTAGATTAAGTATTGATAGATCGTCTAAAAATATCTCAGCACAAATTATTGATGATTCAAACAGTAAAACATTAATATCTGCTTCTTCAATCGAAAAAGGCTTAAAAAAGGACACTAATGTTAATAAAACTGAATTATCTAAAATTGTTGCTGAAAAATTGGCAAAGAAAGCTCAAGAAAAAAAAATTACAAAAGTTTATTTTGACAGAGGAATTTATAAATATCATGGAAGAATAAAAATTTTTGCTGAAACATTGAGAAAAAATGGAATGGAATTTTAAAATGGAAAGCATTAAAGATAAAAAAACTGACGATATTTTAGAGAAATTAGTTCATATTAACAGAATAACTAAAGTTGTTAAAGGTGGAAGAAGATTTGGTTTCTCTGCTCTAGTAGTTGTTGGAAATCAATCTGGAAAAATTGGTATTGCTCATGCAAAAGCTAAGCAAGTACCAGATGCAATTAAAAAGGCTAATGAAATGGCAAGAAGAAAATTAGTTCAAATTCCTCTAAGAGAAGGAAGAACAATACATCACGACGTAAAAGCTAAAGATGGTTCAGGAAGAATAGTATTAAGGGCTGCCTCTAAAGGAACTGGAATTATAGCTGGAGGACCTGTTAGAGCAGTTTGTGAAGTTTTAGGCGTTAAAGATATTGTTGCAAAATCTATGGGCACATCTAATGCCCATAATGTAATTAGAGCAACTATGAAAGCATTGTTAAAACAAAGTTCACCAAAACAAATTTCAAATATTAGAAATAAAAAGATATCAGAAATTATAGAAAAAAGAGGATAATGATTAAACTAAATAATAGAGTTAGAATTAATAAATCAAAAATGAGAGTTGGAAGAGGTATAGGTTCTGGTAAAGGAAAAACATCAGGAAGAGGTGTAAAAGGTCAAAAATCAAGATCCGGTGTTGCTATTAAAAGTTTTGAAGGTGGTCAAATGCCGTTGTACAGGAGACTTCCTAAAAGAGGTTTTAATCCAATTATAAAAAAAAATATTGCGATTCTTAATTTAAATAAAATTCAATCATACATAAATAAAAAAAGCATAAAAACTGGTGATTTATTAAACTCAGAATTATTAAAAAAACTTAAATTGATAAATAAAGACACTTTTAAATTAAAAATTTTGGGATCTGGAGAAATTAAGGATAAGATTAATATTGAAGCTGATTTAGCTTCAAAATCAGCAGTAGAAAAATTAGAAAAAGTTGGTGGGTCAATTCAAATTAAAAAATAATATTTCTAATGAGCACTTCTTCATCAAGTAATGATTTAAGAAATAGGATCATTTTCACAATTGCTATTTTGACAGTTTATCGTTTTGGTACATTTGTTCCTTTACCAGGTATTGATCCTGAACAATTAAAAATTATGATGGAAGGAAACCAAAAAGGATTACTCGGAATGTTTAATGTGTTTGCTGGTGGTGCAATTAGTAGAATGGCAATTTTTGCTTTAGGAATTATGCCCTATATATCTTCTTCTATTATTGTACAGTTATTAACAGGAGTATCAGATTATTTTAAAAATCTAAAAGCACAAGGAGAAATTGGTAGATCAAAAATTACTCAAATTACAAGATATGGAACAGTTTTACTTGCAACAGTTCAAGGTTACGGATTGGCTGTGGGTTTAGAATCCTCTGCAAATTTAGTAATTAATCCAGGAATTTTTTTTAAGATTTCGACAGTAACTACAATTGTTGCAGGAACAATTTTCTTAATGTGGTTAGGAGAACAAATAACTCAAAGAGGTATAGGAAATGGTATATCATTAATTATTTTTGCTGGAATAGTAGCCGAAATACCTCGAGCGTTAGTAACTACTTTTGAACTTGGAAGAACAGGTGCTGTTTCAACATTAATGATTTTAGCTATTTTTATATTATTAATATTAACAATTCTTTTTATTGTTTTTATGGAAAGAGCTTTGAGAAAAATATTAATTAATTATCCAAAAAGACAAATGGGAAATAAGATGTATGGTGGTGAATCATCACATTTGCCACTAAAAATAAATCAAGCTGGTGTTATTCCTGCAATTTTTGCCTCTGCATTACTTCTTTTACCAGTTACTTTTTCTAATTTTAATGTTTCAGAAAATGAAACTTTTTTAAATCTAAGTTCATATTTTACTCAAGGACAACCATTATATATGTTGCTTTATGCATCAGGAATAATTTTTTTTACTTTTTTCTATACTTCAATTACCTTCAATCCCACTGAAACAGCTGATAATTTAAGAAAATATGGTGGCTTTGTTCCTGGAATTCGTCCAGGCGAAAGTACTGCCTTGTATATTGAAAATATTTTAACAAAATTAACAACAATAGGTGCTTTATATTTAACTTTAGTTTGCTTGATGCCAGAGTTTTTAATTGCTAATTATCCAATTCCTTTTTATTTAGGTGGAACATCTATTTTGATTGTTGTTGTAGTTGCTATTGATACTGTAACACAAATACAAACTAGGTTAATGAGTTCTCAATATGAACAATTAATTAAAAAAACAAAATTTGGAAGATAGTAAGTGAATATTATCTTATTTGGTCCTCCTGGAGCTGGTAAAGGAACTCAAGCGAAATACTTAATAAATAAAATAAATGGTTTTCAAATTTCTACGGGTGATATGTTAAGAGATGAAATAAGTAAAAATTCAGATATTGGCAAAAAGATTATTATCGATATGAACGATGGGAAATTTGTCAGTGATGAAATTGTAAATGAGTTAATAAAGAATGTTATTTTTGATCCTAAAAAAAAGAATAGATTAATATTTGATGGATATCCAAGATCACTAAATCAAGCAAAAAACTTAAGTGATTTATTGGATAGTTCTGATCAAAAAATTGATCTTATTTTTTTTCTTAATGTTGATAAAAATACAATAGTGAAAAGAATTGAAAAAAGAAAAGTTATTGAAAATAGATCTGACGATCATTTAAATACAATATTAAGAAGATACGACACTTATATGAAAACAACCAAACCAGTATTGGATTTCTATTCTAAAAATGCAAATTTTCATGAAATTGATGGGACTCTTGAAATCGATCAAATAACAAGGAAAATTGAGGCTTTTCTTGAAGTTTAAGACGTTGACTTTGAAAGATCTTCTTATATAAAAGGCTAAAAATTTATCACAAATTTATGGCTCGTATAGCAGGTATTAATATCCCACAAAACAAACTAGTCCATGTTGGATTGACATATATTTATGGTATCGGAGATAAATTTTCAAAACAAATATGCTCAGCACTTGATTTTCCTAAAAAAAAAAGAGTTAGTGAATTAACTGATGATGAAATACTTAAAATAAGAGAATATATTGATCAAAATTTTAAAGTAGAGGGAGATTTAAGAAGAGAATATTCGTTAAGTATTAAAAGATTAATAGATCTTGCTTGTTATAGAGGCTCAAGACATAGAAAAAAATTACCTGTTAGAGGCCAAAGAACAAGATGCAATGCTAGAACCAGAAAAGGTAAGGCGATAGCAATTGCAGGAAAAAAACTAACACCACTTAAAAAATAATCATGGCCAAAACTGATAAGGTAGATAAAAAAGATCAAGCTACAGATAAAGTAGCAAAAAAAAATATAAAAAGTTCTTACTCAAAAAAGAAAAAAATTAAAAAGAATATCTTAAATGGTATTGCTTATGTTCAATCTACATTTAATAACACTATAATATCAATAGCAGATACTAATGGAAATGTAATCTCATGGGCATCAGCAGGACAAAAAGGCTTTAAGGGCTCAAGAAAATCAACTCCCTATGCTGCACAAATTGCAGCAGATGCTGCTGCTTCTAAGGCTTTAGAATATGGAATGAAATCTCTTTCTGTAGAAGTAAAAGGACCAGGATCTGGTAGAGAAACAGCTTTAAGAGCATTACAAGCAAGAGGATTTAAAATTTTATCTATTAAAGATACAACACCAATGCCACATAATGGAACTAGACCACCAAAAAAAAGGAGAGTTTAATGGAAGCTGAAAATGTAAATATAAAAAATTGGAAATCATTAATTAAACCAACAAAATTAGATGTCAAGATTAGTGATGATTTAACTTATGCAAAAATTATAGCTGAACCTTTAGAAAAAGGGTACGGATTAACACTTGGTAACTCTTTGAGAAGAATTTTACTATCATCTATTAGAGGTGCTGCGGTAACATCTATACAAATTGATGGAGTTTTACATGAATTTACATCAATTAAAGGTGTCAGAGAAGATGTAACTGACATTGTTTTGAATGTGAAATCTTTAGCTTTAAAATGTGCTGCAGAAGGAACAAAAAAATTAGTTCTCGATGCAAAAGGACCGGGTGAAATTAAAGCTTCAGACATCACTCATGTTGCCGATGTTGAAATATTGAATCCAGAATTAGTAATTTGTAATTT
Organism: uncultured Pelagibacteraceae bacterium; assembly: GCA_902597215.1. Taxonomy (GTDB): domain Bacteria; phylum Pseudomonadota; class Alphaproteobacteria; order Pelagibacterales; family Pelagibacteraceae; genus Pelagibacter. Next base: position 81,437 of record CACJWU010000001.1, read on the forward strand.
GGATGAAAATACAAATTTTCATATGGAAATGAATGTTAATACTGGAAAAGGTTATGTGCCAGCAGATCTTAATAAACCTGAGGAACCACCACTTGGGTTAATTGCAATTGACTCACTTTATAGTCCAGTGAAGAAAGTTTCTTATTCTGTCAGTACTGCTAGAGAGGGTAAAGCTTTAGATTATGATAAACTTACAATGGAAGTTGAAACCAATGGCTCAATATCAGCTGAAGATGCTGTTGCATATTCTGCAAGAATTTTTCAGGATCAATTAAAAATGTTTATTAATTTTGATGAACCAGTTGAGGCCCCAGTTAAAGAAGTTTCAACGGAACCAGAATTTAATAAAAACTTATTAAGAAAAGTTGATGAGTTAGAACTTTCTGTAAGGTCAATGAACTGTCTTAAAAATGATAACATTATATACATAGGTGATCTTGTACAAAAATCAGAAGGTGAAATGTTGAGAACACCAAACTTTGGAAGAAAATCTTTAAATGAAATCAAGGAAGTTTTAACTGGAATGTCATTATATTTAGGAATGGAAATCCCTAATTGGCCACCAGATAATATTGCTGAGATGTCTAAAAAAATGGAGGAAGCCATATAATGAGACATGGATTAGCTCAAAAAAAACTAAATAGAACATCTGAACATAGAAAAGCATTATTGAAAAATATGTTAAATTCTCTAATAAAGTATGAGCAAATTAAAACTACTTTACCAAAAGCCAAATTTTTAAAACCTCAAGCAGACAAAATAATTACTTTAGGAAAAAAAGATACTTTACATACAACTAAAATTTTAGTTTCAAAATTACAAGATATTAAATCAGCAACAAAAGTAAAAAAAACATTATCTAAAAGATATGAAAAAAGGAAAGGTGGCTATACAAGGATAGTCAAAGCAGGCTTTAGGTATGGTGACAATGCACCAATGGCAATAATTGAATTTGTGGATAGAGATTTAGAAGCAAAAAGAGTTGATAAAAAGAAAAAAGATCCAGTTAAAGACGAAAATAAAAAAGACGAAAAAAAAGCAGCTACAGCTTAATATTGTAACTTAATTATTAATGATGAAAAGTTATATCGTCGACTTAACTTATAATGACGTACGTTTAGATAGATGGTTAAGAAATAAAATTGGAAATATTCCTCAAAGTTTAATCGAAAAGTTTTTAAGATCTGGAAAAATTAAAGTTAATAAAAGAAAAGTAAAAAGTTCATTTAAAGTTAATAAAAATGATAAAATTGATATTTTTAATTTAAATTTTAAAGAAAATATTATTCAAAAAAAAAAAAAGTTTAATCCATCAAGCGAAATAATAAAATCAAATGAGAATTTAGTTATTGATAACAACGAAAATTTTATAGTTTTAAATAAAAAGTCAGGTATTTCAGTTCAAGGTGGCACGAAGTCAAAAAAAAATTTAATTGATATATTTGCTAAAAGTAAAATTTTTCAAGGTACCAAACCTTTTTCTGTTCATAGATTAGATAAAGATACCTCTGGAGTTTTTATATTAGCAAAAAATAGAGAAACAGCCCAACTATTAACATCTTTATTTAGATTGAGAAAGGTTCATAAAACATATCTAGCTATATGTATTGGCGAATTAGAAAAAAAATCTGGAGAATGGATAGATGAGTTAATAAGATATGATAATGGTAAAAAAATTATTGAAAAAGCAAAAACAATTTATAGGGTAATTGATCAAAATTCCAATTCAAGTTTAGTTGAAATGAAACCAATTACAGGTAGAAAACATCAATTGCGAAAACAATTGTTCAAAATTGGACATTCTATTTATGGAGACAAAAAATATAGATCATCAATGTCAACAAAAGGTATAAATAAAGAACTTATGCTCCACTCTTTTCAAATAAGATTCATGATTAGTAACAAAAAATATACTTACAGAGCATTATTACCTAATTATTTCAAAAATTTATTGAAGGTGAAAAGACTTAGCCTTTCAGGTATGAAATAAAATTTTTCACTAATATGTCTTCTATACCTTTGTAATTTTGATCTTTTATATCTTTTAAATTCGTAATACCTTTATCCTTAATACCACATGGTATAATCGCATTATATTTTTTTAAATCATTATTGATATTAATTGAAAATCCATGGTAGGCAATCCACTTACTAATTCTTACACCAATTGCAGCAATTTTTTTTATATTTAAATCATCTTTATACCAAATACCAATATTATCTTTATCCGGAAATGAATTAATTTGATAGTGTTTAAGGGTTTTTATAATTGTTTTTTCAATAATAGATATAAATCTTCTAATATCCTTTTTATCTTTTTTTAAATCTATTACAAAATAACAAATTAATTGTCCTGGGCCGTGATAGGTAATTTTTCCACCCCTGTTTGTTTTAAAGATTTTAATTGATTTATCAATAATTTCATTTTCCTTGTAAGTTTTTCCCGCTGTATACACTTCTTCATGTTCTAAAGTCCAAATTAAATTATTCGATTTATTTTGGTCAATTTCTTGTAAACGTTGCTCCATTAGTTTTAAAGCTTCCTCATATTTTACTGGTTTTTGTGACTTTTTAATTTCTATGTTCATTTATAAATTGTATTCTTTTTATTATGTATTAAAAGATCCGACAGAATAATAGGTAAATTTATGGCTTTAATTAAAAAAATCAAAGATAAAAAGGTCAATTTTGAATTTAATAAAGAGTATATAAAAGTTGTTACAGATAAAATCTCCAATAATGATGCTCAATTTATTACAAATTCTTTTAAAGAAATGCATCCTGCGGATGCTGCAGACATTATTGAGCATTTAAGTGAAAATGATAGAGAAAATCTTATCAAATTAAATAATTTTAAAATTGATCCTGAGGTATTTGTTGAACTTAATGAGTCTGTTCAAACTGAAATTATTAAATATTTGTCCTCTGATGCAATTGTAAGAATATTAAAAAATCTTGAATCTGATGATGCAATAGCAATTTTAGAAAACGTAGATGAAAAAGATAAAAATTCAATTTTAAGTTTATTGCCTCCGAAAGATCGTTTTGCTCTTCTAGAAGGTTTAAGTTACCCAGAGGAAAGTGCAGCTAGAATTATGCAGAGAGAATTTACTGCCATTCCAAGTAATTGGTCAGTAGGACAAACAATTGATTATTTAAGAGAAAATAAAGATCTACCCGAACAATTTTTAGAAATTTATATTGTTGATGAAAATTTTAAACCAATCGGGGCAGTTCCCTCTTCAAAAGTTTTAAGAACATCTAGAGAAACTGAAATGTCATCAATAATGGATGACTCAATTTTTTTAATTCCTGTCGATATGGATAGAGAACAAGTTGGAAACTCATTTGAAAATTATAATTTAAATTCAGCCTGCGTGGTTGATAAAAATAATAAATTAGTTGGTATGATTACATCTGATGATGTATTAACTGTTTTGAAAGAGGAAGCTGAGGAAGATGCCTTAAGATTAGCTGGAGTAGGTGATGAGGAAATTACAGATGGTGTAATCACAAAAACCAAAAGAAGATTTAATTGGCTTTTATTGAATTTATTCACAGCTTTTCTCGCAACATATTGTATAAGTTTATTTGGTGCAACCATTGAACAAATGGTAGTTTTAGCTTTCTTGATGCCAATTGTTGCATCTATGGGTGGCAACGCAGGGATGCAAACTTTAGCAGTAACAATTAGAACCCTTGCTACAAACGATTTAACAAAAAATAATTTCAATCAAAATATATTAAAAGAATTCAATATTGGTATTTTAAATGGGATTATCTTCGCTATCATAAGTTCTTTGATAGTTCAGTTGTGGTTTCAAGATTACCAACTTTCATTAATAATTTCAATTTCAATGATATTAACAATGGTTGTTGCGGGATTATTTGGCATTGTTGTACCAGTTACATTAAAGAAAATGAATATTGATCCAGCAATTGCATCAAGTGTTTTCGTTACTACCATTACAGATGTAATCGGTTTTGTTTCTTTTTTGGGTGTTGGTGCTTATTTTTTATAAAGTCTCAAAAATTATCTATAAATCTAATGTTATTAAAATGATAAGCAACAAATATTCTGGAGTTTTTAATATTTTTGGAAATTTTTAAATTTTTGATATTTCTAATTTCAAAATATTCAATATTGATATTGTATTTTCTTTTTAATTCAAAAATTTTTGTATTAATTATTTTTTTTGTTATTTTTCTTTTTAAAAGTCTTTTTTTAAATGAAATTAGGTTTTTTGCTATGCGTCCACAATTAATTAAACCATTTTTATTTAAAAGCAAATTTCTTGAAGATAAAGCTAAGCTATTTGTATCTCTTATTGTTTTGCAAGGTATTATTTTTGACGTGAAATTTTTTTCAATAAATCTTTTAACTAAAAGTAATTGTTGAAAATCTTTTTCTCCCATAAAAATTTTTGAGGGTTTTATTTTTTCAGTTAAACGAACCATCACATCAATAACTCCTTCAAAATGGCCTTTTCTGTGTTTAGCACAAAGTATTTTATCTTTTTTAGGCATATGAAATTTAATTTTACTTTTTGAGTTGTAAATTTGTTTTTTTTTTGGAATATAAACAAAATTTACATTTAATTTTTTTAATATTTTTAAATCTTTTTTCAAATTTCTTGGATATCTTTTATAGTCCCTTAGATTATTGAATTGAGTTGGATTTACAAATATACTGACAATAGTCTTGTGACAAATTTTTATAGATTTTTTAATTAAAGATATATGTCCCTTATGAAGACTTCCCATTGTGGGTATAAATCCAAGATTAGATAGGCCTGATAATGCCTCATTTAAATCATTATTTTTAATTAAAATTTTCATTTGTATAAAATATTTTAATAAGTAAAACATTTAAATGATTAAACAAGCAATTATTCCTCTAGCAGGTTTTGGCACACGGTTGCTACCTTTGACAAGTGTATTTGCTAAGGAACTTCTTCCAATTTATGGAAAACCAGGAATTGAATATATCTTAGATGAATGCATTGATGCTGGAATTAAAGATATAATCTTTATTATTTCAAAAAAAAAAGAAATGATTAAAGATTATTTTTATAATGACTCATTTTATAAAAAAATAATTAAGAAAAAAAAAGATCCAAGAATAATTAAAGAATATAAAAAGATTTTACGATATAAAAAAATGATAAAATTCGTTTATCAAAATAAACCACTTGGTACAGGAGATGCTGTATTAAAAACTAGAAAATTTATTAAAGATAAATTTTTTTTAATGTTATTACCAGATGATTTAATAATAAAGAAAAATTGTTCAAAATCTATGGTTAAAATTCATAATCAATTTAAGGCTTCAGTAATGGCAAGCATGAATGTTAGTAGAACTAATGTTTCTAGATGGGGAATTTATAAGTTAAAAAGAAAATTAAACAAAAATAATTATCTCATAGAAGATGTTGTTGAAAAGCCATCAATTAAAGATGCACCTTCAAATAAAGCAGTAATTGGTAGATACATTTTACCAAAATCAATTTTTACAAAACTACAAACACAAAAACCTGGCAAAGGTGGTGAAATTCATATTACTGATGCAATTAGATCTTTAATTATGAATAATGAAAAATTTATTGCTCATAATTTTCGAGGAAAATATTTAGATTGTGGAACTATGAGTGGTTACATTAAATCATCTATGGAGATATCCAAGATATGAAATTATGTATGATCGGTACGGGTTATGTTGGTCTTGTAAGCGGAGTTTGTTTTTCTGATATAGGAAATGTTGTTTATTGTGTTGATAAAGATAAAAATAAAATTGAAGCTTTAAATAATGGCAAAGTTCCAATCTATGAACCAGGTTTAGAGGAAATTTTAAAGAGAAATTATAAAAAAAAAAGATTAATTTTTACGACTAATTTAAAAGAGGCTGTAACTAAATCTGATATTATATTTATATGTGTAGGTACACCTACAAAAAAAAATAGTAATTCAGCTGATTTAAAACATGTTTACACTGTTGCTAAAGAACTTAAAAAGATTATCAAAAAATATAAAATAGTAATCACTAAGTCAACCGTACCAGTCACAACAGGAGATAAAATTGAAAATATTTTATCGAAATTAAAAAAAAAGAAATTAGTAGATATAGTTTCAAATCCTGAATTTTTAAGGGAAGGTGAAGCAATTAGAGATTTTATTTATCCTGATAGAGTTATAATTGGAACTGAAAGCAATAAAGCAAATAAAATTTTAAAATCTTTATATTTACCAATTATCAAAAAAATGAGTAGATACTTCAGAACTTCCAGAAGAGGTGCTGAGATGATTAAATATGCTTCAAATGCTTTCTTAGCCACTAAAATATCTTTTATTAATGAACTTGCTAATTTAAGTGAAAAAACAAATGTAGATATAAAAGATATCTCTTTTGGAATGGGGTTAGATCAGCGAATAGGTGATAGATTTTTGAGAGCAGGTCCAGCCTATGGTGGATCATGCTTTCCAAAAGATACAAGAGCCTTATTAGATACTGGAAAAAAATTTAAAACAGATTTATCAATTATAAAAACTGTTGTTAATTCTAATAATAAAAGAAAAATTCTTTTAACAAAAAAGATTGATAAAATATTGAATAATAATTTTGCAAACAAAATTATAACTTTCTTAGGTGTTACTTTTAAGCCTAATACTGATGATATGAGGGAGGCTTCTAGCATTCCTATGATTAAATATCTTAACAAAAAAAAATGTAAAATAAGATATTATGATCCCTCTGGAAAAAAAAAAGAATTTTTTAATTATAAAAATGTAAAATATTATAATAACATATCTTCTGCATGCTTTAAAACTGACTTAATAATCTTGCACACTGAATGGAATGAATTTAAATTATTAAATTTTAAAAAGTTAGTTAAAAAAGATAGTTTTTTGATTTATGATTTAAGAAATATTTACTCTCCCTCAAAAATGAAAAAGAATAAATTAAGATATTTTGGCGTAGGAAGATAAACTATTTCAACTCAAAAATTGCATCAACTTCAACCGCCACACCTAAGGGCAAACTATTGGTACTTACTGCTGCTCTAGTATGTACGCCTCTTTCACCAAAAATAGATGAAATTAAATCAGAAGCACCATTAATTACTTTAGGTTGTTCAATAAAATCATTTGTTGAATTAACAAAACCAGTAAGTTTGATGCAGGATTTTATTTTAGATAGATCTCCATCACACGCCTTTTTAGCTTGTGCCACTATATTTAAAGCACATCTTTTAGCAGCATTATATCCTCTTTCTGTATCTAGATCTTTACCAATTTTTCCTTTTATTAATTTACCATTTTCATCAATTGATATTTGACCAGATATAAAAAGTTGGTTATTAACAATTTTTGATGCAACGTAAGATCCAACAGGATCAGCTGCTTTTGGAAGTTTTATTCCTAATTCATTTATTTTATCTTCAAATGACATAATTAATTTTTTATCAAATCTGAAAATGTTTTGCTATTTTTAAATTTCTTCAATTTATCTTTTAAACCTGAGCTTTCAAGTTTTTCATTAGTTTTATTTTTTAATTCTTTCGCTTTTTGATTAGTTTTGACTTTAAGTTCATTAGCTTTTTTATCTGTTTTAGATTTAAATTTTTTTGCATTACATTCAATATATTTCGCACTCATTTTTTCAAATTGACTACAGTCATTTTCATTAGAAAATACAAAATTACTAAATAGAAATGTTATTAAAATCAAATATATTAACTTCAAATTCATTTTTTTTTCTTAGATTTAGATTTTTTACTTTTATCGTATTCTTTTCTTTTCTCAATCAATATTAAAGCTTCCTCCATAGTTAATTCTGCAGGGTCTTTTTCCTCAGGTATAGTTGCATTAATTGATTTATACTTAATATAAGGTCCATATTGACCTTTCATAATCCTGACTGGTTTTTTATCTTCAGGGTGTTCACCCAAATCTTTTATCATTGATGATGATATTCGACCTGGTTTAGCTTCTGCAATTAATGTTATTGCTCTATTTAAACCAATAGAAAATATATCATCTACGTTCTCAATTCTTGCAGACTTATTTTCACATTTTAGGTAAGGACCAAATCTTCCGGTGTTTAGTGTAATTTCTTTTTGATTATCAGGATTAATTCCTAAGGACTTAGGCAACGAGCATAAGAATTGAGCTTTTTCTAAATCAATATTTTCTAATTGCAAACCTTTAGGAATTGAAACGTTTTTTAAAAGTTCATTAACATCTTGTTTGGATTTTTTTGTTTTTTTCTTTTTTTTAACTGTTTTTTCAACTTCTATTTCTGCGGGAATTTTCTCATACTGAAGGTACGGGCCAAATCTTCCATTTTTTAAATATATGTCATTTCCATTTTCATGTTTTCCAATAAACTTAGGTTCAGCCAGTTGTGCTTGAGCAGCTGCTTTTGCCTTAGATAATGGTCTTGTAAATTTGCATTCTGGATAATTTGAACATCCTATAAAAGCACCTCCTCTAAAACTATTTTTTAAACTTAGTGTACCAGAATTACATAATTGGCATTTTCTGACTATTTTTCCCTCATTATCTTTATCAAAAATTAAATCACCAAGACTATCATTTAATAAATCTAAAACTTCTCTAGTTCTTTTTTCTTTTACCTCTGAAACATTATTATTAAAATCTTTCCAGAAAAGTTCTAAAACTTTGATCCAGCTTTCTTTACCAGTTGTGATTTCGTCAAGTTGGTCCTCTAATCCTGCTGTAAAATTATAATCAACATATTTTGAAAATAATTTTTCTAAAAAAGCAGAAATTAGTTTTCCTCTGTCAGTTGGAAAAAATCTTTTATTTAATATTTCTGCGTATCCTCTATTAGCAATAGTAGAGATGATACTTGCATAAGTAGAAGGTCTGCCAATACCGAGTTCTTCGAGTTTTTTTACTAAACTTGCCTCTGAATATCTTGGTGGTGGTTGTGTAAAATGCTGTTCATCTGACAATGCTTCAATATTAATAGGTCCTTTAGACACATCTGGCATAATATTTTCATCATCATCTTTAGTTTGATTATTGTAAATTTTCAAAAATCCATCAAATTTTAGAACTGATCCACTAGCTTTGCAAATAGTATCGTTATTTTCCGAAGTTATTGTAATTGTGTTTCTATCAAACTTAGCAGACTCCATTTGAGAAGATAATGCTCTACTCCAAATAAGATCATATAATTTATTTTGATCTGTACTTAAATATTTCTTAACACTCTGAGGTGTTCTTATTATATCTGTGGGTCTAATTGCTTCATGAGCTTCCTGAGCATTCTTAGCTTTTTTACCAGAATAATTTAAAGCATCTTTTGGCAAGTATTCGGCACCAATTTGATTTTTGATATAATCTCTAAAAGTTAACACTGCATCTTTGGATAAATTTGTTCCATCTGTTCTCATATAAGTAATTAAGCCAATTGTCTCGCCCTCTATTTCTATACCTTGATAGAGCTTTTGAGCTATTTGCATTGTTCTAGATGCACCAAAACCCAATCTACTTGATGCAGTTTGTTGAAGGGTAGATGTAGTAAATGGTCCGGTTGGATTTCGATTAACAACTTTGCTTGAAATATCTGTAATATTAAATTTTTTTTTATTTATACTATTAATAGCTTTGTTTATTTCTTCTTTATTTCTAAATGAAAATTTTTCAATTTTATTATTATCTAATTGATTAATACTTGCAGTAATTTTTTGATTATTTTGATCTGTAAAGTTTATACTTAAGGTCCAAAATTCTTCTGGTTTAAATGACTCAATCTCATGTTCTCTCTCAGTAATTAATTTCAAAGCAACAGACTGAACTCTTCCTGCAGATTTAGAGCCGGGTAGTTTTGTCCAAAGTATTGGTGAAATATTAAAACCAACCAGATAATCTAAAGCTCTTCTAGCCATATAAGCATCAACTAGATGAGGTTCAATTTGTCTTGGATTTTCAATTCCCTGTATTACAGCTTTTTTGGTTATCTCATTAAATACAACTCTTTCAATTTCTTTATCTTTTAAAAGTTTTTTTTCATTTAAATATTCTTTTACATGCCAGGCAATAGCTTCACCTTCACGGTCAGGGTCGGTAGCTAATATAATTTTAGACGAGTCTTTTGCTGCATCAGTAATTTCTTTAAGATATTTTTTTGAAAAACTATCAACTTCCCATTCCATTTTAAAATCTTGTTCTGGATCAACTGAACCATTTTTAGAAGGCAAGTCTCTTATATGTCCATAACTTGCTAGAACTTTATAATCATCACCCAAATACTTATTTATTGTTTTAGCTTTAGCAGGACTTTCTACAATGACTAAATTCATAGACTACAAAGTACTTAAATCACTTAGATAGTCAATTTAATAAATTTTTGTCTTTGTTTCTTCTTTATTTTTCAATCTTTTAATATTTTCTCTATGAGTAAAAAAAATCAAGACAAACATAATTGTGAAAAAAATTCCTTGATCAAATTGACTTAAAATCAATGAATATATTGGTATAGAAGCTGCGCCCACTAAAGATGATAACGAGGAATACTTAGAAACGAAAAAAGTTATAAACCATGAAATAGCAAAGATAATTCCAAAATAGATATTTATGGCAAATAAAATGCCAACATAAGTTGCAACACCTTTTCCACCTTTAAATCTTAACCAAATTGGAAAAACGTGACCTAAAAAGGCACACATAGAGGCAATATATAAAAAATCTTGATAAAAAATTTTTACATAAATGACTGGAAACATAGCTTTCAAAATATCAAGAACTAATGTTGAGTAACCCAATGTTTTATTCCCAGTTCGGAGAGCATTAGTGGCTCCGATATTACCTGAACCAATTTCTCTAATATCTTTTTTTAAAAAGATTTTTGTAAGTATGAGGCCAAATGGTATTGAACCCATGAGGTAAGAAATTATACCTATTAAAAAAATATCCATTCTATAGCTTAAATAATTCTTTTCCTTTTACAAATGTATTTATAACTTTGCCTTGAAGTTTTTTATCCTCTATTGATGTATTTTTAGATTTTGATATTAATTTTTCTTTCTTTACAATCCAAGGTTTATCAATATCAACTATGCAAAGATCTGCATCATTACCAACAGAGAGATTTCCCTTATTTATTTTTAATATTTTTGCTGGATTTGAAGTTAAGGCTCTTATAATCGTCTCGAGTTTGAGTGATCCATTGTGATATAATTCTAAGCTTAAAGATAAAAGTGTCTCTATTCCTGATGCTCCAGTGGCTGCCTGTGCAAATGTTAACCTTTTAGATTCTTCATCTTCAGGTTTATGATCTGAAACAATAACTTGAATGAGACCATTTTTTAATCCCTCAACTAGAGCCATTCTATCTTCTTCTCTTCTTAAAGGGGGAGATAATTTTAAAAAAGTTCTAAAATCACCAATATCATTTTCGTTCAAAGATAAATTATTAATAGAAACTCCTGATGTAAAGTTCACAATTTCTTTTCTATATTTTATTACTTCAACTGATTTTTTTGATGATAATTGAGATATATGATATCTACATTTGACTTTTTCTAGTAATGTAAGATCTCTTTCAATTAAAATTCTTTCTGCAATTTCAGGTATGCCTGACAATCCTAATTTAGAGGCAATAATTCCAGAGTTTATCATCCCATTCTTTGCTAGTTCGTAATCTTCAGCGTGTTGCATGATTAAACAACCCAAATCCTTAGCAGAGTTCATTATTCGAGACATTAATCTTGGATTTTGAATCGTTTTTGTTCCATCTGTGAATGCAACAATTCCTTTCTTTTGTAAGAGACCAAATTCAGTCATGTTAGTACCTTCTACATTTTTAGTAAGCGAAGCACACGGATAGATATTAATTTTAGATTTATCCCTTCCTCTTCTTTTTAAAAAATCAACTATAGATACATTGTCAATTATTGGATCTGTGTTAGGCATCGTAACTACAGAAGTAACGCCTCCAGATAATGCTGCATTGCTTAAAGTTCTAAAGTTTTCCTTATATTCATATCCAGGTTCACCAACAAAGACTCTCATATCTACTAATCCTGGAAAAATATATTTTCCGTTCAAATCAATAGGCTTTTCTCTACTTGGTAAATTATTAGTATTAACTTTTTTTCCTACAGCTTCAATTGTACCTTCTTCACTTATAATCAAACCTCCAGTTTCATTAATAGAGTTATGAGGGTCAATTATGTTTGCATTTATAAAATATTGTTTTTTCATTTATCTACAAAATATCTTTAAGCAAGCCATTCTTACAGCAACACCTAATTCAACTTGTTCTTTAATTACGCTTTTATTAATGTCATCTGCTAATATCGTATCAATTTCTATACCTCTATTCATTGGTCCAGGGTGCATAATTAATGCATCAGATTTGGCATGTTCCAATTTGTCAGGAGTTAATCCATAATATTCATAATATTCTCTATTTGATGAAAGATAAGAACTTGTCATTCTTTCATTTTGCAATCTTAACATCATCACAATATCACAATCCTTTAATCCTTTTTTCATGTCAGTAAAAGTATTAACACCGAATTTTTCAATTTCCTTTGGCATTAAATTTGTTGGTGCAACTATATTTACCTCAGCTCCTAACATATTGAGCAAATATATATTTGATCTAGCTACTCTTGAATGTAGAATGTCTCCACATATTGCAATTTTTAATCCTTCAATTTTTTTTTTTCGAGTAATAATTGTTAAAGCATCTAAAAGAGCTTGGGTAGGGTGTTCTCTTCTTCCATCGCCAGCATTTAATACCGCACAATTTACTTTTTGTGAAAGTAAGTTACAAGCGCCAGAGTCTTGATGTCTAACTACAATAATATCTGGATGCATCGCATTTAAAGTCATGGCTGTATCTATTAATGTTTCACCTTTTTTAATCGCAGAATTACTTATGTTCATAGACATAACATCCGCTCCAAGTCTTTTACCAGCTAACTCAAATGAACTTTGAGTTCTAGTAGAAGGTTCAAAGAATAAATTGATTTGAGTTTTTCCTCTCAATACATCTATTTTTTTATTTTTGCTTTGATTAACTTTTATAAATGCGTGTGCTTCTTCAAGTATAAAATTAACATCATTAATTGATAAATCCTGGATACCTAATAAATGTTTTTGGGAAATTTTAATAGCTTTATTTATTTTCATTGCCATTAAAACCAACTCTATAACTATAAACGTCTATAATAGCAAGTATTAATTATTTAAAAAATCTATTGCTCCTTGTAATATAAAAGCAGCAGCATTTTCATCAATTTTCTTTTCTCTTTTACTCACATTAACATCTAATTGACTAGATAGATTAAAAGCACCGACTGTTGATAATCTTTCATCCCATAGACAAATAGGAATATTAATATTTTCCTGAATTTTTTGAGAGGTGTCTTTCACAGATTGTGCTGATTTTCCTGAGGAACCGTCCATATTAAGAGGATTTCCAATTATGATTCCCTTAATATCATTTTCATCAATAATCACTTTAAGCTCAGAAATTAATTCATCAAGATTATTTCTATTTATTGTTTTGAAAGGAGTGGCAATTAATTGTTTTTCATCACAAATAGATATACCAATTCTTTTAGAACCAAGGTCTAAACCTATCAATCTACACTTATCTAAGTGTTTTTTTTTAAATTCTTCCAAAGTGATCATATTGTATATTTTAAACTTAAGTGATAGTTTGCGTCATATTTAAATAGCATATGAGTATAGATCTTAAAACAATAAAGCATATCTCTAAATTATCAAGAATTTCAGTCGATGAAAAAAGAGCTGAAAAATTAGCTGGTGATTTAAATTCAATTTTTGACTTTATTGAAAAACTAAATGAATTAAAAACAGACAATGTTGAGCCATTAACATCAGTTGCTGAAACAACATTAAAACTAAGATCTGATGAGGTTAAAAGCAAGAATATTAGAGAACAAATTATTAAAAATTCACCTCAAGATAATGAAGATTATTTTGTTGTACCAAAGGTTATAGAGTGATGTCAGATATAACAAAACAATCTTTAACAGAATTAGTTAAAAATATTAGAAATAAAAAGCTATCTTCAACTGATATAACTAAAGCATTTATTGACAGATCTGAAAAATCTAAAGAATTGAATGTATATATTACTGAAGATTTCACCTCAGCTTTAGACAAAGCAAAAAAATTTGATCAAAAACCTAATTTAGATTTAAAATTGCCTGGTATTCCAATGGCAGTAAAAGATTTATTTTGTACAAAAGATGTAAAAACAACTGCTGGTAGTAAAATTTTAAATAATTTTGTACCAACATATGAGTCAACAGTAACTGATAATATTTGGAAAGAAGGTGCAATACTTTTAGGTAAACTAAATTGTGATGAATTTGCAATGGGTTCATCAAATGAAACTAGTTTTTTTGGTAACGTACAAAATCCAATTGATAAAAACTTAGTTCCAGGTGGTTCATCTGGGGGGTCTGCTTCAGCAGTGGCTGGACAATTAACACCGATTACAATTGGAACTGATACTGGTGGTTCAATAAGACAACCTGCTTCTTTTACAGGAACAGTTGGATTAAAACCTACTTATGGAAGCTGCTCACGCTATGGGATTGTTGCTTTTGCATCATCATTAGATCAAGCAGGACCAATGGCACAAAATGTTAAAGATTGTGCTTTACTACAAGAGGTAATTAGTACTTATGATCTAAAAGACTCCACCTCAATAGATTTTAAAAGAAATCAATACAGCAAAGAACTTACTAATAATATAAAAGGAAAAAAAATTGGGATACCAAAAGAATATAGAGTTGATGGAATGCCAAAAGAAATTGAAGATCTTTGGCAAAAAGGAATTCAGTATGTCAAAGATTGTGGAGCTGAAACAATTGATATTTCATTACCACATACTAGTTATGCTTTGCCTACTTATTATATTGTTGCTCCTGCAGAAGCATCTTCAAACCTAGCAAGATATGATGGTGTTAAGTATGGATTTAGAGCTAAAGGTGAAAATTTAATTGATATGTATGAAAAGACAAGATCTGAAGGTTTTGGCGCTGAAGTACAAAGAAGAATTATGATAGGAACTTATGTTTTATCGTCTGGTTATTATGATGCTTACTATCTAAAAGCTCAAAAAGTAAGAAAGTTAATTAAGAATGATTTTGATGAAGCATATAAAAAGGTTGATGCAATTTTAACTCCGTCAACACCAAGTTCAGCATTTAAAATAGGTGAAAAAACAAATGATCCAGTTTCTATGTATCTTAACGATATATTTACAGTCCCAGTTAATCTTGCAGGTTTACCAGGAATTTCAATTCCAGCAGGTCATGACTCAAAAGGATACCCACTAGGCTTACAAATAATTGGTAAAGCTTTTGATGAACAAAATATATTGAATATCGCCTTTGCAATGGAAGAAAAGATTAATTTTAAAAACAAAATTACAGATTGGTGGATTAAGTGAGTAAAAAAAATTCAGAGTATTTAATCAATCGAAAAGATAATCAATACGAGGTTGTTATTGGTTTAGAGGTCCATGCTCAAGTATTATCAGAGTCAAAACTATTTTCTACCTCTGCTACCAAATTTGGAGCTGAACCAAATACCCAGGTAAGTTTAGTTGATGCAGCATTCCCAGGAATGCTACCTGTAATAAATGAATTTTGTGTAAAACAAGCTATTAAAACTGGTATTGGCCTTAATGCAAAAATTAATAAACGTTCTGTATTTGATAGAAAAAATTATTTTTATGCGGATTTACCTCAAGGATATCAGATTTCTCAATTTAAGGATCCTATAGTAGGCGAGGGTAAAGTCATCTTAGACATGCCTGATGGACAAAAAGAAGTTGGTATTGAGAGATTACATTTAGAGCAAGATGCAGGAAAAAGTATTCATGATCTTGATCCTCAAAATACTTTCGTAGATCTTAATAGATCAGGGGTGGCTTTGATGGAAATTGTAAGTAAACCAGACCTTAGATCACCTGATGAAGTAAGTGCATATATTAAAAAATTAAGATCAATAATGAGATATTTAGGTACATGTGATGGTAATATGCAAGAAGGATCCTTAAGAGCAGATGTCAATGTATCTGTGAGAGCAAAAGGTTCAAAAGAATTTGGAACAAGATGTGAAATTAAAAATGTAAATTCAATCAAATTTATGCAAATGGCTATTGAGTATGAAGCAAACAGACAAGTTGATTTAATTGAGGAAGGTAAATCAATAGATCAAGAGACACGATTATTTGATACAAAAAAGAATGAAACAAGATCAATGAGATCAAAAGAAGATGCACACGATTATAGATATTTTCCTGATCCTGATCTATTACCTTTAGAAGTATCTGATGAATTTGTTAAAGAAGTTAAAAATAATATTCCTGAATTGCCGGATGATAAAAAGAAAAGATTTATTGATGAATTTAAGTTGTCACCATATGAGGCAACAATCTTAGTCTCAGATATAGATACAGCAAAATATTTTGAAGAGGTTGTAGCTAAGATGGGTAAGAATAAAGATATGAAATTAGCAGTTAACTGGATTACAGGTGAATTATTCGCAGTTTTAAACAATAAAAATCTAGAAATTTCTCAAAGCCCAGTAAGTGCAAAGAATTTAGCTATACTAGTTAACTTAATAAAAAATGGAACAATTTCAGGAAAAATTGCAAAAACTGTATTTGAATTAATGTTGGATGGGGATAAAGATCCTCAAAAAATAGTTGAAGAAAAAGGACTTAAACAACAAAGTGATCCTAAAGCTATAGAGGCTTTAATTGATAAAATTATTAATGACAATAGAGAAAAAGCAATTGAGTATAAACAAGGCAAGGAAAAATTATTTGGTTTCTTTGTTGGTCAAGCAATGAAAGCTTCTGGTGGTAAAGCTAATCCTCAACTTATTAATGAGATATTAAAGAAAAAACTATAATAGAATGGGTGCAAACCTTAATATTACTGAAAAGTTACAAAATTACATAAATGATTTTGGGTTAAATTTACATCCAGTTCAAAAAGAGATCATTAATTATAATAAAACATTAGGTGATATCAAAAGAATGCAGATTGATCCTACTCAATGTCATTTTCTTCATCTAATTATAAAAGTTTCAAATATTAAAAATGTTCTTGAAATTGGAACTTTCACAGGACTTAGTGCTCTCTCAATTTCACTTGCATTACCTGATAATGGTAAACTAATTGCTCTAGATAAAAATGAAGAGACAAATAAAATAGCATTAGATTTTTTTAAAAAGGCCAATCAAGTACATAAAATTCAAACAATAATTAAACCGGCCCTTGAAAGCTTGAGAGAATTAAAAAATAATAAATTTGATATGGTCTTTATTGATGCTGATAAAATGAACTATAAAGAATATTATGAAGAGTCTTTAGGTTTATTAATCAAAGGTGGGTTAATTATAATTGATAACGTTTTATGGCATGGTGAAGTAGTTGATGAAAAAAATAACGATAAATTTACCACAAATATTAGAGAGTTTAATAAATTTGTATCTGAAGATAAAAGAGTAGAGCAAATCATTATTCCATTAGGTGACGGAATGACTGTTTGTAGAGTTTTATAATGTTTAAAGTTTTTGGATTTTATAAATTCGTACAGGTTAAATTTTTAAAAAAAAATAAAGTCTTTTTAGAAAAGTTTCTTATTTCAAATCATATAAAAGGAACCATAATCATTGCAAAAGAAGGAATAAATGGCACTATTTCTGGTGGTATCAAAGATATCGATAAAACTACCAAAAAATTGAAATCTTTATTTTCTTTTAAACAATTCGATAATAGCAATGAGTCTAAATCTAAATTTCATCCTTTTCATAAGCCTAAAGTTAAGATTAAAAAAGAAATCGTTCCAATGAATTTAACTATAAATCCTAAAGAGAGAAATATGATATCACATTTAGACCCAAAAGATTGGAATAAACTAATTAAGAATAAAGAAACTCACATTATTGATACTAGAAAACCTTTTGAATATAAAGTTGGAACCTTTAAAAGATCAGTAAATCCAAATGTAAATAATTTTAGAAATTTTCCTAAGTATCTAAATAAACTGAAAAAAAATAAACCAATTGCAATGTTTTGTACCGGTGGAATACGTTGTGAAAAAACTTCTATTTATTTAAAGAAGAAAGGATTTAAAAATATTTATCAGCTAAATGGTGGAATTTTAAATTATCTAAATAAGATAAAGAAAAATGAAAGTTTATGGAAAGGTGAGTGTTTTGTATTCGATAATAGAATTAGTTTAAAACACGGATTAAAGTTAGGCTCTTATTCTATATGTAGTGGATGTAGAATGCCTATATCTTCAAAAGATAAAAGATCAAATAAGTATGAAGAAGGAGTTTCTTGCCCAAATTGTAATGATAAATTAACAGAAACTCAAAAATCACGTTTTAGAATGAGACAAAGTCAGATATACAAAGCTAAATTATCTGGAAAAAAACATATTTTTCAAAAAGAATTTAAATAAGGATAACTTTGTCTAAATCAATAAAATTAACAAAAGATCCAATTTGGACTCTATTAAGAAAAGTCACTATACCCGCAAGTGTAGGCTCATTATTTCAAACATTTTATAATTTAGTCGATACTTGGTTTGCTGGTAGAATTTCTGCAGAAGCAATCGGAGCTATAGCAAAATCATTTCCAATTTATTTTACGATTATTGCTGTTGGTGTTGGTTTAGGTGCTGCAACAAATGCTTTAATTGGTAATTCAATAGGTGAAAAAAAAGTAAAAGTTGCATCTATGTATATAGCTCAGTCACTGATTTTTGCTATAACAGTATCAATATTTGTAACTCTATTTGGATTAAATGCTTCAAATTATCTGCTTGGTGTAATGGGATCTGATGCAGAAGGTATAGTTTTAACAAGAGAATATCTTGATATCATTTTTTATGGAACTTTTATTGTATTGATACAAATTTCTCTAAACGGAACTCTTAATGCTCAAGGTGACACAAGAAGTTATAGAAATGTTTTAATATTTAGTTTTTTCCTAAATATTTTTTTAAATCCTCTTTTTATATGGGGATATGGTTTTATACCTGGATTTGGTATTGCTGGACTAGCAATAGCTACGGTAATCTCACAGTTAATTGGAACAATCTATTTAGCTTACAAAGTCAATAATTGTAAGATAAAAGAATATCTAAAATTGCAATGCTTTATTCCTAAGTTTGAGTATTTAAAACCACTAACAACACAAGCTGTCCCTGTTATGTTCAGTATGTTATTTATTGGGGTAGGTATATTTAATATTTTATATTTTATTGGGCAGTTTGGTGATTTAGCTACTGCAGGTTATGGTGCTGCATTGAGAGTTGAGCAAGTATTTTTGCTTCCAGTGATTGGATTAAATACAGCAGTTCTTTCAATTGGTGGACAAAATTTTGGTGCTAAAGCTTATGATAGAATAAGAGAACTTTACACCAAATCCTTACTATTCGGTTCTTCTTTTATGGCAATTGCTGGAATAATAATATTTTTTGGTGCAGAATTTTTTGTTTCTTTATTTACTGACAATAAAGAAGCAGTTGTGAGCGGAGTTATTTATTTAAAAGTTGCAGCATTAATTGGACCAATTTATCCTGTTTTTTTTATTACTACTGCAGTCTTCCAGGCAGTTAAGAGACCTCTTTATAGTTTATACTTAAGTATATTAAGATTAACAGCATTTCCTTTTTTGAGTTTATGGTATGTTATAAACATTAGGGGTGGTGATTATGATGATATATTTTACACTATTATGGTTACAAATTGGGCAATGGGAATTGCTGTTTTAATATTTATTGGTTATTTTCTAAATAATGTATTTAAACAAAATAAACCTCTTTTTAGTTACTAATATTTGTCTTATATTTTTTTTATTATCTTATAATGATGTTAAATCAGAAGAATTTAAAATAATTTCTGGTATAGCTAAAGTTACTGATGGTGACACAATTCGAATAGAAGA
This sequence comes from uncultured Pelagibacteraceae bacterium, assembly GCA_902597215.1. GTDB lineage: Bacteria > Pseudomonadota > Alphaproteobacteria > Pelagibacterales > Pelagibacteraceae > Pelagibacter. The sequence continues at coordinate 101,428 of CACJWU010000001.1, forward strand.
AAAAAAAATACGTTTTTTTGGAATTGATGCTCCAGAACAAAAACAACAATGTAAAAAAACTTGGTTAACAATATCTTTTATATCTTTTAGTAAAGACTATCCATGTGGGCAAATCTCTACTGATAAGTTGAAAAAAAAGATAAATAATAAATTATTAATTTGCAAATGGAGCAACAAAGATAGATATAAAAGGTATATTGCAGAATGTTTTCAAAATAAAACTAATATTAATGCCTGGATGGTAAGAAATGGTTATGCAGTTGCATATAGGAAATATTCTAAAAAATTTGTGTCTCAAGAAATTTTAGCTAAAAAAGAAAAGCTAGGTTTATGGTCTGGCACCTTTATGATGCCATGGGATTATAGAAAAAATAATTAATCCCTCTGTAGTTTTTTTTCCAATTTCCTGACTAAATATGAAACTATCAAGATTAAAATTAGGTATTCTAAGATAAGAAAAGTGTATATTTCAAGTGGTCGATAAGTTGTTACAACTAATTCATTGGCTTTTCTGGTTAAATCACCAATACCAATAATTGATACTAAGGAAGACATTTTTAATACATAAACAAATTGGTTTCCTATAGCTGGTAAAATATTTTTTATTGCCTGAGGAAGAATAACTAATTTTAATTTTCTAAAAAAATTTAATCCTAAAGAGCTTCCCGCTTCCCATTGAGACTTTTTGATTGAATTAATACCTGCTCTAAAAATTTCAGCTTGAAAAGCACTTTCACTAATTGATAAAGCAATAATACCAGAGACAAATGGACTAAAACTTATACCTGTCATAATTGGTAGACCATAATAAATCCATAAAATCAGAACTAATAAAGGTATTGCTCTTACTATTTCTACATAACCTATATTTAGATAGGTTAGAAATTTATTTTTAGCTAAAGAGGGGATCGCAATCACTAAACCTAAAAAGATAGATATAATTATTGAAACTATAGAGATAAAAATAGTTGTTGTTAAACCACTTAATAAAAATTTTAGATTAGTTAATCCCTCCATATTATTAGGAGATAAAATTAACCAATTAAGTTCACTCTTGCCACATGAGGTCAAAGGTAAAATTAAAAGTAAAAAAAATAAATTTCTCACTCTTTAATTTATAAAGAATTAAAATCTAATTACTAATTGATTATAAGCTTTTTAGATTATATTTAGCTAGTAATTGAGTGAAGAAGCCTGATGACTTTTTCTTTTTTATCCAATCATTGACGTAACTGTTCCATTTATTATCACCCTTTGGAACCATCATAGCTAAGAATGCTGGATTTTTCTCTCCATCAGGGACTATCGCTAATTGTGGATATTTAATTACTAATTTATTTGCTTCAGTAGAACTTGTTATATTTCCATCAGCTCTACCAGCTAAAACTTCTTGAAAATCTCTAGCAGGAGCTTCTACTGAGTTTAGTTTTGATTTCGGAAAAAACTCTTTTGCTTTTTCTTCTTGTGAAGTACCAAGAGTAGTCGCAATAGTTACGTTTGAATTATTAAGTGATTCCCATGTTGGAAATTTTTTTAAATTTTTCTTAAGTACCAATGGAACAGTTCCATATTTGTAATAAGTGTCCGTAAAACCTGCTACTTCAGCTCTTTTAGGAGTTTTTGTAACGCTTGTTGAAATGTCATATCTTTCAGATGTAATACCAGAAACAATTGTTTTCCATTCAGCAGGCACAAACTCTATTTTGACACCCATGTCTTTTGCTAGCTCATTCATGACATCTATATCAAAACCTTTATATTTATTTGTCGCTGGATCTTTCATTGTCATAGGATCCCAATCACCAGTCGTTCCAACTTTTAAAACACCTGATGATAGTATTTTGTCCAAATTAGAATCCGCGTTTAACGAAAAGGGCAAAAAAGCTAATAATACTATAAGAAATAATTTTTTCATATTCCTTTTTAACTTATTTAAATTCTAATAGAGACTATAATCTTGACGCACTATCATTCATCCATGAGAATAAATGTTGTGAAAATGAGCGTCTTACAAAAAGATTTACTTCATTTTGGTTTTGATTATGAATAACAACATCAATTTTGGCGAGAATCGTTTGAGTAACTGAACCTTTTTTGTATCTAAAATCATTAAAATTAAAAGGAGATCCAGTCTCGAATAAATCAAAAATTTTATCTCCTTTAATATTTATTAAAACAAATTGATCGGTAACATTTGTCACAGCACCTAAATTTGTTTGAGAAATTTTTTTATTAAGTAAATTTTCAGTATCATATTCATTACTTTCGGAGTTTATTGTTTCATTAGAGTAAACCATCCATTCATCTGGACTTAACCAAAGAGCAGTTAATTTATCACTTCTTGATGAGGTATTAGCTTCAGTGGGTAATAATAAATTTAATGATTTACCAATTGCAGATAAAAATTCTCTTTTTTTACCTCTTATAATTAATTTCATAACAGGTTTAAATTCTTTCATTTGCAAACCTGAATAAGATTTTTCTTCAGTAATAGAATTTGTATAATTAAGCATTTAATCTTTTATTCTCCTTGTCTAAAAAAACTGGATCTGCAACAGTTACATTAATTTGTTTATTTTCCATTGGAATTACTAATTTTTTACCCATCATATTTTTTCCACCTTTAACAACACCAAGAGCAATAGATTTTTTTAAGTTTGGGCTATAATAACTTGATGTTACGTGTCCCAACATTTCAATAGGTGTTTTTTTTATATCAGCTACTATTTGTGCACCTTCTTCTAAAACTTCATTTGGATTCTCAGTAAGTAGACCAACCAATTGTTTTCTGTCTTCTCTTATTGTATCAGATCTATATAATGATCTTTTTCCTATAAAATCATATTTCTTTTTACTAACTATCCAATCCATTTGTAAATCTATAGGAGTCATAGTTGCATCAGTATCTTGACCAACAATGATAAATCCTTTTTCAGCTCTTAATAAATGCATAGTTTCAGTACCATAGGGTGTGATATTAAATTCTTTTCCTACTTCCATACATTTTTCCCATACTGATTTACCATAATTAGCTTGAATGTTTATTTCATAGCTATGTTCACCTGTAAAACTAATCCTCATCACTCTGCATTTAATGTTACTAATTTTTGCATTCTTAAAAGACATATGTGGAAAATTCTCATCAGAAAAATCAAGATCAGGAATTACTTGAGATACAATTTTCTTACTATTGGGTCCACAAACACTAACTGTTGCATAATGGTCAGTTACAGACGTTAAATAAACATCTAATTCAGGCCATTCAGTTTGTAAATAGTCCTCTAGTTTTCCTAAAACTGTCGCAGCTCCACCGGTGGTAGTAGTCATAATATAATGGTTTTCATCTAATCTTGTTGTAACACCATCATCATAAACCATACCATCCTCATTAAGCATTAAACCATATCGACATTTTCCAATTGCTAGTTTTGACCAAGCGTTTGTATAAACTCTGTTTAAAAATTCAGAGGCATCAGTACCTTGAATATCAATTTTACCTAATGTAGATGCATCTAAAATTCCTGCACTGTCTCTAGCAGCTTTACTTTCTCTTTGAACTGCATCGTGCATATTCTCACCATCTTTTGGATAATACCACGCTCTCTTCCATTGACCCACGTTTTCAAACTCAGCTTTATTTTCAATGTGCCAATCATGAATTGGAGTTTTTCTAAATACATCAAAATATTCACCAACATTTCTTCCAACTATTGTTCCAAATGTGAGAGGAGTGTAGGGTGGTCTAAAAGTTGTTGTACCAAGTTCTCCCATTTTAGAACCTGATGTTTCGGAAATAATTCCTAATGCATGCATATTACCAAGCTTACCTTGGTCAGTTCCCATACCTGTAGTTGTATATCTTTTAACATGTTCAATTGATCTAAAACCTTCTCTTAATGCTAATTTAATATCTTTGGCTGTTGCATCATTTTGATAATCAACAAATGGTTTTGTTTTTCCAATTAATTTATCTGATGGAAGTAACCATATATTTCTTTTTGATTTATTGAACGATGAATAAACTTCTAGATTTTCGTAATCTGTTTCTTTTATATTTAAAAATTCTTTGAGAGTTTTGTGTATATTCGATAAAATTTCATCTAAAGTAAAATCTCCATTACATGAACCTATGCTAATTTGATTTAATGGATATTTATCTGGAATAAAAACTTGATCTTCATCTCTAAACTTTAATTTGCCACCAGATTGTGTAAAAAGATGTACAGCCGGTGTCCATCCACCAGAAATTCCTAAACAATCACATGAAATAGATTTTTTGGAACCAATTACTTTTTGACCATCTTTGGAAAGTTGCATTATAGAGATTTTACTAATTCTTTTATAGCCGGAAGTATCAACTACTGTATATCCCTTATAAATTTTTATATTATTTCTCTCTATTTCTTTAATTAATTTTGAATCTATTTCCTCCCTATTATCAATAATAGCCTCTATATTTATTCCTTTTTGATACAGACTAATTGCTGTTTCATAAGCGCTGTCATTATTAGTAAATAAAATATTCTTTTCACCACAAGCTACTCCAAATAGATTTGCATATTTTTCTAAAGCTGAAGAAAGCAAAATACCTGGACGATCATTATTATCAAAAATTAATGGTCTTTCTAAAGACCCGGTGGCAGTTATTACTTTTTTTGCTCTTATTTTAAGAAGTCTTTGTCGAGTTTTGTTATTTCTCTGTTCCAAGGGAATGTGGTCAGTTAAATTTTCTTTTGCCAGTAAAAAATTATACCCATGATATGCAGCTACACTTGTTCTTGTTTTAATTTCTAAATTCTCAATTTTTTTAATTTCATTAATTTCTTTTTCCAACCATGAACTTGATATTTGATTATTAATTTTAAAATGTTCAGAATTTTGATAAATTGTTGAACCACCTAAATAAGGCTTCTCATCAACTAAAAGAGTTTTGAAACCATTTCTTGCAGCTGTTTTTGCTGCCATAATTCCAGAAATACCTGCTCCAATTATCAAAACATCGCAATGAATGTATCTGTGTTCATATATATCAGGATCAGGCAAAGTAGGCGATTTTCCTAATCCCGCAGATTTTCTAATAAAATATTCATATTTTTCCCAGAAGTTGGCTGGCCACATAAATGTTTTATAATAAAAACCTGCAGGTAAAACTGGGCTTAAAAAATTATTTATTCCACCTATATCAAAATTTACACTTGGCCAACAATTTTGACTCGAGGCTTCTAAACCTTCGTAAATTTCTATTTCAGTAGCTCTTACATTGGGCTCTGTTCTTGAAGTATTATTATGCAGTTGAACAATCGCGTTAGGTTCTTCTGAACCTGCAGTCATTATTCCGCGTGGTCTGTGATATTTAAAACTTCTTCCGACTAAATGAATATTATTTGCTAAAAGTGCTGAAGCCAAAGTATCTCCCTTGTATCCATAGTAAGTTGTTCCATTAAATTTGAATGAAATTTTATATGTTTCATCTATGAATTTACTAGTTTTAACTCTTAAATTTTTTGTCATAAACTATTTAGTTGGTGGCTTTTCACCCATTTTATAAACTGCTTTAATGACATCATTAGATGTATCACGAACAACATTAAACCATTTTCTACATCCATGAGTGTGTACCCATCTTTCAAATTGAATACCTTTTATATTTTTTCTCATAAAAAGATATTCTGCCCATTGATCATCACTTAATTCAGTAGGTTGTTTGGGTCTAACTATATGAGCCTCACCACCAGCCTTAAATTCACTTTGTTCTCTTTTACCGCAATAGGGACAATTGATTATAAACATTAGTGTGCCACTGCTGCTGCACCATGTTCATCAACAAGATCTCCACTTACAAATCTATTAATATTAAAAGCAGCGTTTAATTTATGTGGTTCATCGTTCGCAATAGTATGTGCAAATAAATCTCCAGAACCAGGCGTTGCCTTAAATCCTCCAGTTCCCCAACCACAATTAAAATATAATCCTTTAATAGAAGTTTTACTAATAATTGGACTTGCATCTGGACATATATCTACAATTCCGCCCCATTGTCTCAACATTTTCATTCTACTAAATATTGGATATAATTCTAAAATTGCATTTAAAGTGCCTTCTACTATATCATGACTTCCTTTTTGAGAATAAGATACATAATCATCAGTACCTGCTCCAATTACTAATTCACCTTTATCTGATTGGCTTACATAAGCATGAACAGCATTTGACATTACTACAGTATCAATTATAGGTTTAACAGGTTCTGATACTAAAGCCTGAAGTGGTTTACTCTCTAAAGGTAATTTAAGTCCAGCCATATTTGCAATTACACTTGAATGGCCAGCTGCAACAACTCCAATTTTTTTTGTTTTAATAAATCCCTTTGTTGTTTCAATTCCCTCAACACTATCACCATTTCTTTTTATACCTTTAACCTCGCAATTTTGAATGATATCTACACCCATTTTATCAGCACATCTAGCATAACCCCAAGCTACAGCATCATGTCGCGCTGTACCAGCTCGTCTTTGAAGAGTTCCACCTAAAACTGGATATCTAATATCGGGAGACGTATTTATAATTGGACAAAATTTTTTTACTTGTTCAGTATTTAAATAAATAGCGTCAATTCCGTTTAACCTATTAGCATGCGTTCTTCTTTTTAAATCTCTTACGTCCTGCAAGTTATGAGCAAGATTCATAACTCCTCTTTGACTAAACATTACATTGTAATTTAATTCTTGTGATAAACCCTCCCAAATCTTTAAAGCATGATCATAAAGACCTGCACTAGCATCCCATAGATAGTTAGATCTTATAATTGTTGTATTTCTTCCAGTATTTCCTCCACCAATCCATCCTTTTTCTACAACAGCTATATTTTTAATGTCATGTTTTTTGGCAAGATAATAAGCTGTGGCTAATCCATGACCACCTCCGCCTATAATTATCACTTCATATTCTTTTTTGGGTTCAGGATCTTTCCATGCTTTTTCCCAATTTTCATGATATGAAAAAGCATGTTTAATCAGTGAAAATAAAGAGTACTTATTTTTTGTCATTATAATGAATAATTACTTTATAAATATTGATTATTCAATACAATCAGAAGTGACAAATTTCCTGGAAGAGTGGGTGAGAGGCTTAAACCAGTCGTTTGCTAAATGACCGTGCGAGGAAACTTGTACCGAGGGTTCGAATCCCTCCTCTTCCGCCATATTTTAGTATAAAGGTTTGTCTTGAAAGTAATTTTTCATAGTGATTGGTTTTTGCTCTAAAATATAACGATAGACATTATAATTTTCTAGAACTCTTTGAACGTAATTTCTTGTTTCTTTAAATTTTATCAATTCAATCCAATTAACATAATCTATTTGATCTTTCTGTGGATCTTTATTTATTCTTTTCCAGTACCTTACTCTTTTTGGTCCCGCATTATAAGCGGCAATCGCAAATGGATAAGCGCCATCGTACTCTAATATTAATCCAGCTATGTAATGAGATCCTAAATTGATATTATATTCTGCATCTTGTGTTAATCTTGATTTTGAATATGGAAGCTTAGCTTGTTTTGCGACTAATTTTGCTGTGTAAGGCATTAACTGCATCAATCCTTTAGCTCCTGCATGACTATTTGCACTTAAATCAAATTCACTTTCTTGTCTTATAATTGATAAAATAAATGCTGTTTCAGGAATTTTTCTTCCATTAATAAATTTTGGAGTACTTATTATAGGATAATTGTAGGTATTATGAAATCTTTTTTCGTAAGATGCTATTTTTGCTATTTGAATTGCAAAATCAAATCTATCAATATCAGTTGCCAATTCAGCAGCTAAGATTTCACTTCCATTATTTATATTATCATTTGCAAGATGTCTAAGTATATGTTTCGCATATTTATCTTGTTTTAACTCATCAAGAAGATAAATTAATTTGACTAATTCTTTTTTAAAAAAATAATCTCTATATTCTTTTGTAACCTTCATATCTTTTGGGAGTTCAAAAGTTTTGTTTGGATTAAGCTCCATAAAAGCTAATTGCCCATAGTAAGTCGTTAGATAAATAGCAGCTTTTTCAAACCATTGTATAGCTAAATCTTGTTTATTTAATTTTTGATAAGTTTTAGCTAACCAATACGCTCCTCTAGATGTACTTATTGGATATCCAACATTATAATAAAAGTTTTCAAAATGATCTTTTGCTAACAAAGGATCATTTAAAAAACTTAGAGCGATCCATCCACTCATCCATTCGGCAGCAACATATTCTGGTCCATCACTTAATGCGTGTTTACTTGCAACTTTATAAGCTAGTTCATATTGTTTTTTATATATAAGAGATCTTGAAATAATTTCTCTTTCAATCCACCATTTGTCTGGTCTTACTAAATAAGTTTTAGTATTTTTTATTTTAAGTAATATTTCTAGAGAACTATCAACTCTTCCTCTTTTTCTCCTCCATTTCAGTCTGTCATAATTTAATCCAGCGTCATCTTTAAATTTTTGTGGGACTCTTGATATGGCATTATCAACACCATAAGATTTACTCATTAATAGTTGTCTAGCTGTGTATAATAATTCATAATCTTTAGGTAAATATCTTAGTAGTCTTTTTAAATCCCAATATTTATTATTCCATGCTAAATAATCAGCTCTTTTGATATAATCTTCTATATTTAGGTACTTTTTAAATTTTTTTCTATAAAACTTAAGTTCTGATCTACTTAATTCAGCTCGTATCCATCCTTTTTTAATAAGAAAGACTCCTTTTTCTTTTTCACCATTAAGTATAAAACTTTCACCTAATATCATTTCACCAAATCCACTTAAAGGTTCATTTGAACCAAACCAATCAATAATCTTTTTTGGAGAAATTGATTTAGTAGAAAGTTTATGTTCTGCCAAATATTTGATTCTACCAATTCTTGGATAATTTTCATTATTGTCAATGAATGTTTTATAATCATAAAAAGAAGCCTTGTTTCCTTTTGTGAGTAAATGTCGCCATTGAATAAATTTATATATAGATTTATCTCTAGCTTTTTTTGCTGTTTTTAATGCATCGGGCCATTTTGCTTGTTTCATCTCTAATATTGCTTTTTTTGCTAAAGTAAAATCTTTTTTACTGTAGTACTTAGATTTATTTATGATTTCTTTTTTTTCAGATCTAACTATCAAAGGCTTCTTTTTAGGCAGAATAATACTGAATACTTTTTCTTTTTTTTTAGATTCGTTTGTTTCAGGTTGTATTTTCTCTTTTTTCAAAACCTTCTTATTAGTTGGTTTTGCTAGTGGTTTAATTATATCAATTAATAATTTTTGTTCTTTTTGGTCTTTTGTTTGAATTGGTTTTTTTAAAGGTATTATGTCTGCTAAGGAATAATTTATTAACCAATTAAATATTATTAAACTTATTAAAAATGATAATTTTTTTAACATAATCTTTTACTATATGAATCTATAAACTATGTTATAAGTATTTATGTTTAAAGGTTCAAATGTAGCTTTAGTCACCCCTTTTAAAGATAATAAACTTGATGAGGAAACTTATATCAAGTTAATTCATTTTCATATCAAAAATGGTACTAATGGCCTTGTGCCTGCAGGAACCACAGGTGAATCACCCACATTGAGCCATGATGAACATGAAAAAGTAATTGAATTATGTGTCAAGGAAAGCAAAGGTAAAATTCCAGTATTTGCAGGGACAGGATCAAATTCTACTGAAGAGGCAATTTCATTAACAACTCATGCCGAAAAAATAGGTGCTACCGGAACATTAATAGTAACACCTTACTACAATAAGCCTACACAAGAAGGTTTGTATCAACATTACAAAGCAATCAACGATAACACGGGTATTCCGATTATAATTTATAATATTCCGGGAAGGTCAGTAATTGATATGTCTGTAGATACAATGGCAAGATTGTATGAGTTGAAAAATATAATTGGTGTAAAAGATGCAACTGGTAATTTGAATAGAGTAGATGAGACATTAAAAAAGTTGGGAAAAGACTTTCTTCAATTAACTGGTAATGATGATAATGCGTTTGAATTTAATAAAAGAGGTGGGGAAGGTGCTATTAGTGTAACAGCTAATATTGCCCCTAAGCTTTGTTCAGATTTTCAAAGACTTTCTAAATCTCAAAATGAAAATGAAATTAATGAAGCTGAAAATCTTAACAAAATTCTTCAACCGGTACACCATGCTATGTTTGTTGAGAGTAATCCTTCTCCAGTAAAGTATGCTGCTAAATTACTTAATCTTTGCGATGATGATGTAAGATTACCTCTTGTTAAAGTTACTGATGCTACAAAAGAAATTATTAAAAAAGCCTTGCATTCAGCTAAATTGATTTAATGAAAAAAAAAACCAATAATGGTTTAAAAATAATTTGTTTAAATAGAAAAGCTAATTTTAACTTCTTCTTTGAAAATTTTGTTGAGGCAGGAATCGTGTTAAAAGGATCTGAAATAAAATCAATTAGGCAAGGTAAGGTTAATATCGCAGATTCTTATGCTGTGGAAAAAAATGGAGAGATTATTTTAATTAATTCACATATAGCATCATACAAACAAGCTAGCTACTCAAATCACAAACCTTTAGATGAAAGAAAGCTTTTATTAAAAAAAAAAGAAATTAATAAACTAATTGGAAAAATACAAAGAGAAGGTTTCACAATAATCCCAACCAAAATGTATTTTAAAAAAGGAATAGCAAAAATAGAACTTGCTATTGCAAAAGGAAAAAAACAATACGATAAAAGAGCTACTAAAAAGAAAAGGGATTGGGATCGTGATAAAGCTAGATATATTAGAAAAACAAGTTAAAATTGTTTATTTAGGAATTGGTTCAAATTTAGGAAAAAAAAAAAAGAATATAGAAATTGCTAAACTTGAATTGTTAAAAAAAAGTATCAATATTATTAAATCGTCTGGATACTACGAGTCTCTTTCTTGGCCATATAATAATTTACCAAAATTTGTTAATATTGTTGTTAAAATAAAAACAAGTCTTAATGAAGTTGAGTTATTAGAATTGTGTAAAGACATAGAAAGATCTATGGGTAGAAAAAATACCTACAAAAATGCTCCTAGAATTTGTGATATAGATATTTTGGATTATGATAATATTATCAATAAAATAAATGTTAATTTGCCTCACCCGAGAATGGATAAGAGAAATTTCGTTTTAATACCGTTATTTGAAATAAATAAGAACTGGAAACATCCAATAACTAAAAAACATATAAAAGATCTGATTTTTTCTTTATCAAAAAAAGACATTAGTTCTATTAAATTAATTTGAATTAATGATATAATAAATAATGTTAAATTCTGAAGAATTAATAAATAAAGTTAAAATTTATAATAAGTTTTTAAATCCTGAAAAATTAAATAAAGCTTATGATTTTGCAGTAAAAGCCCACAGTAATCAAAAAAGAGCCTCTGGAGATCCTTATTCAGTTCACCCTATAGAGGTTGCTAATATTTTAACAGATCTTAAATTAGATAGTGCAACTATTACAACTGGTCTATTACATGATACTATTGAAGACACATTTGCTACTTACGAAACAATTAAAGGTGAATTTGGAACTGAAGTTGCCGATTTAGTAGATGGTGTTACTAAAATTTCTGTTTTAGAAAATACAGCATCTTCAAACTCTAAAGCTGAAAATTTTAGAAAACTTATATTAGCAACCTCTAAAGATATAAGAGTTTTACTTGTTAAGATTGCTGACAGACTTCACAACATGAGAACAATAAAAGCTATTAAAAAATCTGACAAAAGAAAAAGAATAGCTCAAGAAACAATGGAAGTTTATGCACCATTAGCGGATAGAATGGGCATGCATAGAATTAGAGATGAGCTTGAGGATTTATCTTTTGAAGTTCTCAACAATGATGCAAGAAAATTAATACAAAAAAGATTAGATGAAATAAAATTAAATAAAAGAGATATTTTTGAAACTTTATCTAGCGAAATAGATTTATTTTTAAAAAAGAATAAGATTATCTCAAAAATTTATGGAAGAGAAAAAACTCCTTTTTCAATTTGGAGAAAAGTTCAAAAAAAAAGGGTCTCTTTAGAACAAATTACTGATATAATAGGTTTCAGAATAATTCTAGAGGACATAGATGATTGTTATAAAACTCTAGGAGTTTTACACAAAAGATGGAATTGTATACCTGGAAAATTTAAAGATTATATTTCTTCTCCGAAAATAAACGGCTATAAATCGATACATACGTCAGTAATTGGATCATTTAAAAAACCTATAGAAATTCAAATAAGAACCAAAGAAATGCATGATTTTGCTGAAAGAGGTATTGCTTCACATTGGCAATATAAATCTTCAGAAAAATTTAACTCTCTTACGTGGAAAGAATATGATTGGTTAAAAGATTTAGTTGAAATTATTGAAAAAAATGAAAATCCAGAACATTCTTACGAATATACAAAACTTCAAATGTTTCAAGAAAATGTATTTTGTTTTACACCGAAAGGATCTGTTATTAAATTGCCAAAAGACGCAACATCAATTGATTTCGCTTATGCAGTCCATACTAAAATCGGTGACACTGCTGTTGGTTGTGAAATAAATGGAAATAAAAGTGAGCTACAATCAATTCTTAGAAACGGAGATACGGTTAGAATTATTACATCAAAAAATAATTCCCCTTCTTTACACTGGATACCTACAACAAAAACTGGGAAGGCAAGATCTGCAATTAGAAAATATTGGCATGATAAAGGTGAGAGAAAACAAGAACGAATAAAGAAATATAATACAACTTTATGGATTTCACTACCTGATAAACCCGGTCAATTAGGTAATGTAAGTTCATTAATTGGTCAACATAAATTGAATATTTCAAACCTAGAAATGGTTGGAAAAAACCCTAATTATATTAACTTTAAGTTTCAACTTATTATCCGAGATTTAAAAAATTTTACTAATTTTATTGCAGAGCTTAAACAAAAAGGTATAAAATTTAAAATAATAAGACACGAAGATAAAAGAAATGCTTTCACCCAAAAAATCCTTAGATATTTTAAAAAGAACTAATGCTTTATTAGAGGGACACTTTGTATTATCTTCAGGATTGCACTCACCTAAATATATACAATGCGCAAAATTATTAAGTTTTCCTAATAAAGCTGAGATGATTTGCAAATCACTAGCAAAAAAAATTAAAAAAAATTATAAAAAAATAGATTTAATACTAGCACCTGCTGTTGGTGGAATTATTGTTGGATATGAAATTGGAAAAATTTTGAATAAAGAAACTATTTTTTGCGAAAGAGTAAAAGGTAAATTTGAATTAAGAAGAGGTTTTTCCATTAAAAAGGGATCAAAAGTTTTAATTGTTGAAGATGTAATAACAACTGGTAAATCAAGCATGGAATGTGTTAAATTAATTAAAAAGGCTAAAGCATTGACTATAGGTTTTGCCTCAATCATAGATAGATCTTCAAAAAGATCACTTAAAATAAAAAAAAAAATAATTTCTCATCTTAAGATTGATGTCCCTACATATGAACCAAATAAAATACCAGAAAAATTAAGATTGATACCAATAACAACTCCCGGCAGTAGATATATCAAGTGAAAAGATTAGGTGTAAATATAGATCATGTCGCTACTTTGAGAAATGCAAGAGGTGAGTCTCATCCTGATCCAACAAATGCTGCAAAAATTGTAAAAAAGTTTGGTGCTGACTCAATTACAATACATTTAAGAGAAGATAGAAGACATATTAATGATTTAGATGCTAAGAAAATATGCTCTATAAAAGGTTTATTGGTAAATTTAGAAATTTCAACAAATGATGAAATCGTAAAAAAAGCTTTAAAAATTAAACCTAATTATGTGTGTATTGTTCCTGAAAATAGAAAAGAAATTACTACAGAAGGTGGTTTAGATTTGATTAAAAATAAAAAGAAAATAGAAAACATTATTCTCAGATTTAAAAAAAAAAGAATTAGAACAAGTCTATTTATCAATCCTTCTAAAAAAGATATTGTTTATGCAAAGAAATTAAATGCAGATTGTATAGAAATACACACCGGAAAATTTTCAAATCTAATAAAATCAAAAAAAAATTATTTGAATGAATTCAGTAAAATTAGAAAAAGTGTCAAATTAGCTGATAAACTAGGCATCGAAGTACATGCGGGTCACGGACTTGATTATAAATCTACAAAACTCTTAAGTAAAATTAGTGAAATACAAGAATTCAATATTGGCCATTTTTTAATTGGAGAATCGGTTATTTACGGAATTAAAAAAGTAATAATGAATTTTAAAAAAATAATCAAATAAAATGAAAATATTAGGTATTGGATTGGATATTGTTGATAATAGAAGAGTTAAATCTCTAATTAAAAATAAAAATTTTATAAATAGAGCTTTTAGTAAAAATGAAATAAAATATTCAAAAAAGACCATTAATAAGACTAGTTATTTTTCAAAAAGATTTGCTGCAAAAGAGTCATTTGTAAAAGCTCTGGGGACTGGTTTTAGAAAAAATGTTAATTTAAAAGATATAGAAATTTTGAATGATAATTTAGGAAAGCCATACTATTTTAAATCTAAAAAAATAAATACAATTATAAAAGAAAGATTTAAGATTGATAAATATAATTTATTTTTATCAATTTCTGATGAAAAAGAATATTCAGCAGCATTTACAATTTTACAAAATTAAATAATGTTAAGTAAAGAATTTATTATTGAAAATTTAAAAACACTGATTTATGCTTTAATTATAGCTGTAATAATTAGATCATTATTAATTCAGCCTTTTTATATACCATCATCATCAATGGAGCCAAATTTATTAATTGGTGATAGAATTTTCGTTTCTAAATACTCATATGGTTATAGCAAACATTCATTTCCATTTAGTCCTCCAATTTTTAAAAATAGAATATTTTCCAAAAATCCACAAAGGGGTGACGTTGTAGTGTTTAAAACACCTGCTGATAATAGAACAGATTATATAAAAAGACTAATAGGTATTCCTGGTGATAGAATACAATTTATAGACTCAAATTTGTATTTGAATAATAGTGAAATAATTAAATCAAAAATTTCTTCAAAAGATAAGATATATTGTGGCAATAAAACTATTAGTGTTTTTACATTTGAAGAAATCTTACCAAATAACGTAAAATTTAAAACAGTTTATTTAAAAAATGACACGCTAAGCAATTCTGACCCATTTATTGTACCGGAAGATCACTATTTTTATTTAGGAGATAACAGAGATTGTTCTAAAGATAGCAGATTTTTATCAAGTGTTGGCTATGTTCATAAAAATAATTTAGTTGGTAAAGCTCAATTTATTTTTTTTTCTTCTGACAAATCTATTGGAAATTTTTTTCAATTTTGGAAATGGAATAGATCTATAAGATTTGATAGATTTTTTAAGAAAATATAATTATGGTAATTAATTATACAAGCTTAGAAAAAAAATTAAAAATTGCTTTTAAAAATAAAAATTTACTTATAAAATCTTTAACTCACAAAAGTTTTGATAAGGATAATAATAACGAAAAAATTGAGTTTTTAGGCGATAGAGTTTTGGGATTGATCATTGCCAAAAGATTATTAGAAATTTATCCTAACGAAAAAGAAGGTATCCTTGACAAAAAATTTGCCTCATTAGTAAATAAAAAAACATGCTTAAATATTGCAAAAAAACTACAGCTAGAGAAATATATCTTAACATTTGATTTTAAAAAAAAAAATTTTCAAATTGAAGATAAGGTTTTAGCTGATTGTTGTGAAGCATTAATAGGTTCAATTTATTTAGATAAAGGTTTCCAAATAGTTGAAAAAAAAATATTAGATTTATGGGATGATCATATTAAAAAAAGTGTAATTACTCAAATAGATGCTAAGACAAAATTACAAGAATTTTCTTTAAAAAAATTCAAAAAACTTCCCACATATAATCTTATATCCAACACTGGTCCTAGACATAAACCTGTTTTTAAAGTTGGAGTAAAATTAATAAATACTAAATTATTTATTTCTAAAGGAAAATCAAAAAAAGAAGCAGAACAAAATGCTGCAATACTATGCTTAAACCAAATGAAAATTAAATGAATTGGGAAGACAAAGGATTTCTTATATCAAAAAACAGATACAATGAAAATTCTGTAATTGCTGAATTTTTTACAAAAAATCATGGCAAAACATCAGGAGTTATTTTTGGTGGAACATCTAAAAAAATTAAAAATTATTTGCAAATTGGTAACAAGATTCATCTAAACTATAGTTCAAAGTCAGAAAATAAAATTGGATATTTCAAAATAGAAATTATTCAAGCTTTATCTCCATTATATTTTGACAATTCGAAAAAACTTTTATGTATAAAATCAGCAATGTCACTTATAAAATTATTATCTGCCGAATTACAAAAAAATGAGATGATTTATGATTTAATTAAAAAATTCTATATAATTCTGACACATGATAATTGGATTAAAAAATATATATATTGGGAATTGGATTTGTTAAAAAATATTGGATATGATTTAGATCTTAATAATTTTGTTGAAAAAGAAACTTATAATAATAGCTTTGTTTATGTTTCTAAATCCTCCACCAAAAAAATTATACCAAGTTTTTTGATCGAAAAGAATATGAATGATGAAGAAATGTCAATCTTATTAGATGGATTACATTTAGTAGGAGATTATCTTGAAAAAACTATATTAAAGCCAAATAATATTTTACTCCCTCTCAGTCGTACACAATTTATAAACTTTTTGAAATAATTACCTGATAATCTTGTCTAATCTGTCAGCAAAATAACTTACAATAGCACTTGTTCCTGCTCGCTTAAAAGAAATTAAACTTTCTAAAATTACATCTTCATTAATTATCTTTTTATAAATTCCATTCATTAATAAGCTATATTCTCCAGAAACTTGATAAGCCATAACAGGGATTTTAAAGTTATCTTTAACTAATCTAATAATGTCAAGATAGGGTAAACCTGGCTTTACCATTATCATGTCAGCACCTTCTTTTATATCTAAAGCAACTTCTCTTAATGATTCATTACTATTTCTAAAATCCATTTGATATTTTTTTTTATTTCCTTTTAATAAATTATTTGTACCAACCGCATCACGAAATGGTCCATAGAAATTAGAAGCATACTTTACTGCATAAGATAAAATTTGGGTCATTTGATAACCATTTTTATCAAGGTATTTTCTAATCACTCCAATTCTGCCATCCATCATATCAGATGGTGCAATTACATCGCATCCCATTTGAGCTTGTAATAAAGACTGCTCTTTTAGTATCTTAATTGTTTCGTCATTGAGAACGCTATCTTTATTCATAATTCCATCATGTCCATGAGATGTATATGGATCTAGCGCAACATCACACATAATTCCAATATCATTTTTGAATTTATGTTTTATTGTTTGAATAGCTTTACAAACTAAATTATCCTCATTTAAGGCTTCAGTTCCTAAAAAATTTTTCTTTTTTTTTTCTATATAAGGGAATAATGCAACCATTGGTAATTTTTTTTTAATTGCTTTTTCAATAACTGGACTTAGTTTATCTATTGTGTATCGATACACATGAGGCATAGATTTTATTGATTGCTTCTTATTTTTTCCATTTATCAAAAAAATCGGTAGGATAAAGTCATTAGATGTTAGATTATTTTCCTCAACTAATCTTCTAGACCAGTCATTTTTTCGACTGCGTCTAAGTCTTAAATTTGGAAATTTTCCTGTTATCATCTTTAAAATTATCTTATAATATGCGACAAATGTTATATACAAATATATCTTAAAAAGGATATTAAACAATCATATGAATTTAAATTTTAATGATTTTCAAAAACAAAGTATAAAGTTTGACATAAATAAACTTCAAACTGCCTATAAAGAAATACTTAAAATAAGAGATTTTAGTGGTCCAGAGGGAGTTTCAAATTTTGGTGCTATATCATTAACTCAAATTCCTGGTGATCCGGACTCAATAAAAGGTCATAAGGCCCGAGGAGTGTTTTGGACAAAACCAAATTCCTCCGGAAATGAGGTTGTAAGAGATGAAAAGATTAATGAGGCAGCTTATTCAGAATTTATTGATGATTATAAAAAAACTTATTTCAAAGAGGTGTTTGATATTCTTTCCTCGAAATATAAATTAGGAAGAGTAAGAATTTTATTAAAACAACCGAGATCTACTCTAAGTTGGCATAGAGACCCTGAACCAAGACTACATATTCCAATTATAACTAATCCTGGATCAATTATGGTTATTGATAATGTTGCAAAACATTTACCTGCAGATGGATCTGTTTGGATTACAAACAACACAAAGTACCATAATGCATTCAATGGTGGAGAAGAAAACAGAATTCATTTGGTAGCCTGTGTTTTAGACTATAAGTTTAATTAATTTGAAAAAAATTTTTATTTCATCAGATCATGCTGGTTTCAAATTAAAGGAAGAAATAAAGATTAAATTTAAAAGTAAATATAAATTTGAAGATTTAGGAACAGACAATTCAATAATATCAGTAAATTATCCAGATTTTGCCCATAAATTATGTAAGAGGGTAAGCATTAATAGTAAAAATATGGGAATTTTGGTATGTGGCTCTGGTATAGGCATGTCTATGGCGGCAAATAGACATAAAAAAATTAGAGCTGCAGTGTGTTATTCGGTAAAAAACACAAAATTATCTAGATTGCATAACAATGCAAATATTATTACATTAGGTTCTAGATTGACAAAAAAAAATACTGCCTTTAAATGTATTGAAGCTTTCATTAATACTAAATTTGAAGGTGGTAGACATAAAAAGAGAGTAAAAAAAATATAAGGTAAAAATGTCAAGTGAAACAAAATATGTAAATTCTTCTTATCAAGATTTTTTTGAGAAAAGTCTTTCTAAGTCTGATCCGGATTTATTTAAGGCAATAAATGATGAATTAATCAGACAACAAAATCACATTGAGTTAATAGCTTCTGAAAATATAGTTTCACAAGCTGTATTAGAAGCTCAAGGATCAGTTTTAACAAATAAGTATGCAGAAGGATATCCAGGCAAAAGA
Source organism: uncultured Pelagibacteraceae bacterium (assembly GCA_902597215.1). Taxonomy (GTDB): domain Bacteria; phylum Pseudomonadota; class Alphaproteobacteria; order Pelagibacterales; family Pelagibacteraceae; genus Pelagibacter. The sequence continues at coordinate 120,526 of CACJWU010000001.1, forward strand.
TACTATAACGGTTGTGAACACGTTGATGTTGCAGAACAATTAGCACTAGAAAGAATTAAAAAACTTTTCAATTGTAAGTATGCAAATGTTCAGCCACATTCTGGTGCTCAAGCAAATGGTGCAGTTTTTTTAGCTTTGTTAAAACCAAATGACACTTTTATGGGCATGAGCCTAAATTCAGGAGGTCACATAACCCATGGGTTAAAAATTTCAATGTCAGGTAAATGGTTTAATGCAATAAGTTATGATGTAGATAAAAAATCTGAATTAATTGATTATGATAATGTTGAAAAACTTGCTTTAGAACATAAACCAAAATTGATTATTGCAGGTGGTAGTGCATATTCAAGAGTAATTGATTTTAAAAGATTTAGAGAAATTGCTGATAAAGTTGGGGCATATCTTATGGTAGATATGGCCCATTTCTCAGGTTTGGTAGCAGGTAAAGGGTATCCAAATCCATGTGACTATGCTCATGTAGTAACATCCACAACACATAAAGTATTCAGAAGTGCGCGAGGTGGAATTATTTTATCGAATGACTTAGATCTAGGAAAAAAATTTGATACAGCTGTTTTTCCTGGTTATCAGGGTGGTCCTTTGATGCATATTATTGCTGCCAAAGCTGCAGGTTTTTTTGAGGCATTAAAACCTGAGTTTCAAACTTACATTAAGAATGTTTTAGCAAATGCTAAAATGTTAGCGGAGACTTTAAAAAATAATGGATTTAAAATTTACTCTGGTGGAACTGATACACATTTAATGTTAGTTGACCTAAGACCTTTTGGCGTAAAAGGAAATGTAGCCTCTGAAAGTTTATGTAGAGCCAATATTACTTGTAATAAAAATGGGATCCCTTTTGATACAGAAAAACCAATGATAACTTCAGGTATAAGACTTGGATCACAAGCTGCTACAACAAGAGGATTTGGTTTAAAAGAATTTGAAAAAGTAGGCGAATTAATAACTAAAGTAATTAAAGGATTATCTGAAAATCTAGAGGATAATAGTAAAGTGGAAAAAGAAGTGAGACAAGAAGTTATAAATTTATGTTCTAATTTTCCAATTTATAAAAATTTGAATAAATGATCTGTCCTTGTGAGAAAAAAGGAGAAACTTCTGTAGTAGATTCCAGACCTACAGAGGATGGGACTGCGATTCGTAGAAGAAGACTATGTAGTTGTGGTGCAAGATTTACTACATTTGAAAGAATTCAGCACCGTGAAGTAATGGTTGTAAAAAAAAATGGAAGGAAATCTTCTTTTGATCGAGACAAATTAGCTAAATCAATTTACATTGCATTAAAAAAAAGGCCCCTAGATACAGAAACTGTCGAAAAATTTATTAGTCGAATTACAAGATCTTTGGAAGAACTAGGACAGAATGAAATTGCGAGCAATACAATTGGAACAATGGTCATGGAAGGTTTAAAAGAACTTGATCCAGTTGCTTATGTAAGGTTTGCTTCTGTTTATAGAAACTTTAGAGAAGAACAAGATTTCGTACAATTTGTGGACAAACTAGATGTCTACAAAAAAAGATAAATTTTCAACTCAAGATAAAAATTTTATGAAATTAGCTTTAAATTTAGCTAATGCGCGAAGAGGTTTAACAGGAAACAATCCTTCGGTTGGATGTGTCATTGTAAAAAATAATAGAATAATATCTATAGGACAAACAGGCTATAATGGTAGACCGCATGCGGAACATAACGCTATTTTAAATTGTTCAGAAAATTTAAAAGACTCAAAAATGTATGTTACTTTAGAGCCATGTAATCATTATGGAAAAACTCCACCCTGTACTAAAAACATTATAAAGAATAAAATCGGAGAAGTTTGCTATTCAATGAATGACATTGATTTAAAAGTAAAAGGCAAAAGTTATTCAATATTAAGAAAAAACAAAATTAGAGTTAAAAAGGGGCTTTTAAGAAAAGATGCAGAAAATTTATACAGATCTTATTTTTTTAATAGAAAAAAGAAACTACCATATGTAATTGGAAAAATCGCAGTATCAAAGAATAAGATTATTTACAGCGAAATATCAAAGAGAATTACAGATAAAACATCTGATAAATTGACTCATTATTTAAGATTTAAAAGTGATGGTATAATGATTTCTGGTAAAACATTAAATATAGATAATCCAAAACTAAATTGTAGGTTGGATGGTTTTAGTCAATTTTCCCCAAAAAGAATTGTTTTAGACAGAAATTTACAAATTGATTTGAAAAGTTATATAGCTAAATCTATAAAAAATGAAAATACTATAATTTTCCATAATTCTAACGATAAATTAAAAATAAAGCTTTTAAAAAAAAGAGGTGCTATTTTGATAAAACAATCTGCAGATAAATACAAAAATTTGGATCTAAAAAAAATTCTAAAAGACCTATATAAAATGGAAATAAGAAATCTATTAGTAGAAGGTGGAGATATATTAACAAAAAATTTCCTTCAAAAGAAATTATTTAATGAATTTTATATGTTTAGAAGTTCGAAAAATTTATCTAAAAACAAAAAACATGTTAATTTTACCTCTTTCAGCATTTTAAATACCAAATATAATAAACATAAAATTAACTCTGAATTAGCTAGCGATAAATTAACTATTTACAAAAATTAAAATGTTTAATGGAATTATTTTCAACAAAGGTTCAATAACAAAAATAATTAAAAGACCAAAAGGAATAAATATTTTTGTAAAATCTAATCTAAAATTAAGTTTAAAAGATATAGGTGTTTCTGTAGCTTGTGATGGAGTTTGTCTTACTCTCATTTCAATAAAAAAAAGAATTATGGAATTTTATTTATCAAATGAAACTATAAAAAGATCAAAATTTAGATACATAAAGTTAAATGATAGAATTAATCTAGAACTTCCTCTTAAATATGGTCAAAAAATTTCAGGGCATATTTGTCAAGGACATGTTGATACTATTGGAAAAATATTAGCAGTGAAAAATATTGATAAATCTTATCTATTTGATTTTGAAATTAATAAAAAAGAGAGAAAAAATATTATAGAAAAAGCTTCAATTAGTATAAATGGTGTATCATTAACAATTTCTAAAGTGACGAAAAAAGGTTTTCAAATCTGGATAATACCTCATACTTATAAATTAACAAATTTATCGTCTCTTAAAAAAGGAAATTTAGTTAATGTAGAAATAGATATTCTTTCAAAATACGTTAAAAATTATTTTTATGAAAAAAAATAATTATTCTTCAATAGAAACTATAATAAATGTAGCAAAGAAAGGGGGTATGTACATTTTAGTTGATGATGAAAAAAGGGAAAATGAAGGTGATTTGGTTATGTCTACCTCAGATACAAATGCAAAAAATATTAATTTTATGGCTAAATATGGAAGAGGTCTAATTTGTTTAGCTCTAGATAGTGTTCAAGCTAAAAAATTAAATTTATCTTTAATGTCACCTGTAAATCAATCTAGGAATCAAACAGCATTTACAATTTCAATAGAAGCTAAGAAAGGAATTACAACGGGGATATCAGCAAAAGATAGAGCAAAAACTATAAAAATTGCCTCAAAAAAAAATGTAAATAAAAAAGATATAGTATCCCCTGGCCATGTGTTTCCAATCATTGCAAAGGATGGGGGTGTTCTTGTTAGGGCTGGACATACAGAAGCCTCAGTTGATATTTCAAAACTAGCTAAAAAAAATAATTCAGCAGTCATTTGCGAAATAATGAATGAAGATGGAACAATGGCTAAAGGCCAAGAACTTTTTAATTTTGCAAAAAAACATAAACTAAAAATTGGAAAAATTGAAGATCTTATTTCCTATCGATTAAAAAAAGAAAAATTAGTAAAATTAAAAAAATCATCTGATATCAAAGTGAAAAATCAAAAATATAAGATCAAAATATATGAAAATCTTTTAGATGGATCAGAACATTTTGCACTCATTAAGGGATCTTTAAAAAGATCTATTGCACCACGTGTAAGAGTTATTTCATCAAATGTGGTTTATAATTATCTTACAAATCAAAAACTTACCAATTCATTTGATAAAACGATAAACTATTTTAAAAGATACAATAATTGTGTGCTTATCTTTATTAAAGACACTAACTTAAACTCTGTCACTCAAACACTTAAAAGTTTTAAAAATAGAAGTTTTAAAAAGAATGGTAAAGATAATCTTATTAGAAATTATGGAATAGGTGCTCAAATTATTAAAGACTTAAAAATAAAAAAAATGATATTAATTACTAAAACACCAAAAAAAGTTATTGGATTAGAGGGATATAATATTAAAATAACTAAACAAGAATTGATTTAATGAAAAAGATTTTAATTGTTACTGCTGATTATTATAAAGATATTTCTTTAGGTTTATTAAGTAGTGCAAAAAAAAATCTTCCAAGAAATTTTAAGGTAAAAATAATTAAAGTTCCTGGTGTCTTTGAGATACCAGTTACAATCTCAAAAAATATTAAAAAATTTGATGCTTTTATTGCTCTTGGATGTGTTATTAAAGGTCAGACACCACATTTTAATTTCATATCTCAAGCCTCAACCAATGCCATTATGGATATAGCTATTAATTCAAAAAAACCTATTGGTAATGGAATTCTTACTTGCTTAAATATGAAACAGGCGAAAGCTAGAAAAAAAAAAGGTGCTGAAGCTGCAAAAGCTGTTGTCTCAGTAATAAACCAAGAATGAGAACAAACTACAGCCCAAAAAATAATCCAAGAGTCATTATTATTCAAAAATTATATGGTGTCTTATTTAATAACGATGATAAAATAGAATTTCCTAAACATAGATTTAAAAAATTTATTAAGGATATTGTTTTAGGCACAATTGAAAGGAATGAGATAATTGTAGATGAATTGGACAAAAATTTAGGTCAAAATTTTAATTTATTTAAATTAGATAAAATATTTCAAGTTATCTTAAAATCTGCAACGTATGAAATTTTGTATAAGCCTAATGTTTCCATAAAAATAATTATTAAAGAATATCTTAATGCATCAAATCTTTTTTTAAACGACTCCCAAACTAAATATCTAAATGCATTATTAGATAATGCTGCCAAAAAATTAAGATCTTCTAATGCATGAATTTGATATAATCAAAAAATATTTTTCTAAATTAACCTCAAAAAATAAAAATTCATTAAAACTTAATGACGATGTTTTCTTCGATAAATCAAAAAAATTAGTTATTTCTGTAGATACTTATATTAACAAATTACATTTTTTTGATTTTAAAAATCCAAATTTAGTTATCAAAAAAATCCTGAGATCTTCAATTTCTGATTTAATTTGTAAAGGTGTTAAACCAAAATATTATTTTATTTCAGCCTCTGGAAATAAAAAAACATTTACAAAATCAAATTTAAGGAAAATTTCCCAATCACTAAAACAAGAACAAAAAAAGTTTAGTGTCTTTATATCTGGTGGAGATACTGTTTTTTCAAATAAATTAAGCTTTACAATTATTTCAGTTGGTTTTTCTAAAAATATAATATTTAGAAATAAAGCAAAACTTAACGATGATATTTATGTAACAGGTAATTTAGGTGATAGTTTTATCGGTTTAAAGATTTTAAAAAAAAAGATTTCATTAAATAAACATTTAAATAAATACTTTTTTACAAAATATTACCTTCCAGAATTACATATGAATTTGGCAAAAAAACTATTCAATTTTGCAAATACATCTATAGATGTTTCTGATGGCCTTTTTACTGATTTAGATAAATTAATTAATGAACAGAAGCTTTCTTATCGGGTAAATTTGGC
>CACJWU010000002.1 GCA_902597215.1 uncultured Pelagibacteraceae bacterium
AAGTTTAGATAAAGAAATCACTATTTTTCACGAAAAAGTGATTAAAAATACTTTTGATAATATAAATGAAAAAATTGATCTCATAGGTTTTCATGGCCAAACAATATTTCATGACCCTGACAGGAAGGTTTCAAAACAATTAGGTGACGGAAAATTGTTGTCAAAATTAACAAAAAAAATTGTAGTAAGTAATTTTAGACAAAACGATCTTGACAATGGAGGTCAAGGAGCACCACTAACACCAATTTTTCACAAATCTTTATTAAGAGCTATTTCTCAAAAAAAAAATATCAATTTCCCTTTAAGTATTATGAATATTGGTGGAATAACAAATATCACAAATATTGAAGATAACAGAGATTTGGCTGATGCTTCAAATTTAAGAGCATTTGATATAGGTCCTGGGAATTGTTTAATTGATAAGTGGATAAGAAAAAATTCAAAATTAAAATACGATAAAAATGGAAATATTGCCAGAGGTGGAAAAATAAATCAATTAATATGCAATCAAGCCAAGGAAAATTTCAATATAACATCTTATGAAAAATCATTAGATATTAATGATTTTGATTTATCATTTATACGAGGTTTATCATTTGAAGATGGCTGTGCTACAATCACTGATTTTACTGCTTATTTAATTTCAATAGGAATAAAGAGTGTCTATAATTTATCAATTAAAGAAGACAAAAAATTATTTTTATGTGGCGGTGGAAGAAAAAATAATTTTTTAATTGAGTTGATAAAAAAATATTTATTTAATACAAAAATTGAACTAATAGACATTGATAATTATGGTTTCAATGGAGATTTTATAGAGTCTCAAGCTTTCGGTTATTTGGCAATTAGATCTTATTTAAAATTACCTATATCATTTTCACAAACAACAAGATGTAATAGCCCAACAATTGGCGGACAAATTAATGAAAATTTTTAATAAACTGCAGTTTCTTTTTTTATGTATTTTGTTAATTGTTTGATTAAATTATTTTCACTTTTTGAAAAAAAGTGATTTGCATCAGACACTGATTGAAACTCGACTTTAATTCCTTTCTGTGAACTTAATCTTTTATCTAAATCTTTAATATATTCTAATGGAACCAATTCATCTTTATTACCATATAATACTAAGCCTGATGTTGGACATGGAGATAAAAAAGTAAAATCATAAACATTTGGTTGAGGTGAAATGGCTATGAAACGATTTATTTCTGGTCTTCGCATTAAAAGTTGCATTGCAATTAATGATCCAAAAGAGAATCCAGAAACCCAACATTGAGAGTTATCAAAATTTTCTCTTTCAAGCCAGTCAAGTGCTGCTGCAGCATCAGCAAGCTCCCCTTGACCGTTATCAAATTCACCATCACTTTTACCTACGCCTCTAAAATTTACTCTACAAACTGAAAAATCATTTTCCATAAATGTTTTAAAAGTCTCAACAACTACTTTATTATTCATTGTGCCTCCGTATTGAGGATGAGGCTGCAATACTAGAGCAATTGGAGATGTGTTTTTTTTACTTTTGTAATATTTTGCCTCAAGTCTGCCTGCAGGACCTGGGATAAAAATTTCTAAAATTTTATTATCCATAATTGTTAATGATAATTATTCTCAAAAAAAAAATAGACATATCACAACTGCGTGACAAATTGTTAGTTTTTTTTTATTTCAAATACTTGACTATTTTAGTCAGGTTTATATATACCCTTATAAATTGCGGATTTATGAAACTTACATCTAAAGGTAGATATGCTGTTATGGCTTTAGTGGATTTGGCTAGATTTGATAATATCAATCCAGTTTCTTTGAGAGATATTTCATTAAGACAAGGTATTTCTTTAGATTATTTAGAACAAATTTTTTCAAAGTTGAGAAAAAAAGAAATAGTTCAAAGTGTGAGAGGAACTCAGGGCGGATACGTTCTTAATAAAAAAGCTAAAGAGATAAAACTTACAAATATATTTGATGCAGTAGATGAAAAAGTAAAAACTGTGCAATGTAAAAAAGAATCTAAAAAAGGATGCAATGGTAAACTAACTAAATGTTTAACACATAACCTTTGGGATGAACTTGAAAATCATATTAATAATTTTTTTAAAGAAAAAAGTTTAGAGGATTTAGTTAAAGATAATAGTGAGAGAAGATTATAAAATGGATACAAGAGAAAAAGATATAGAAAAATTAAAAGATTATAAGTACGGTTTTACAACTGATATTGAAAATATAAAAGCCCCTAAGGGATTAAACAAAGATGTAATTAAATTTATTTCAAATATTAAAAAAGAACCACAATGGATGTTAGACTTTAGATTAAAGGCTTATGAGCGATTAAAACTTTTAAAAGAACCTAATTGGCAAAAGCCAAAATATCCTAAAATTGATTATCAAGACTTATACTATTACTCAGCGCCAAAAAGTATGAAAGATAAACCGAAGAGTTTAGATGAGCTTGACCCTAAACTTTTAGAGACATATAAAAAACTTGGAATTCCATTACAAGAGCAGGCAAGACTAAATGGAATTGCTGTAGATGCCGTATTTGACTCTGTTTCTGTAGCGACTACTTTTAAAGGTGAGTTAACTAAACATGGAATAATTTTTTGTTCAATGTCAGAGGCAATTCAAAAACATCCTGAGCTTGTAAAAAAGTATTTAGGTACAGTAATACCAGTTACTGATCATTTCTTTGCTACACTAAACTCTGCTGTTTTTACAGATGGATCATTTGTTTATATTCCTGAGGGTGTTAAGTGTCCAATGGAACTATCAACGTATTTTAGAATAAATGCATCAGAGACAGGACAGTTTGAAAGAACATTAATTATTGCTGATAAAGGAAGTTATGTGAGTTACCTCGAAGGATGTACCGCTCCAATGAGGGACGAAAATCAATTACACGCAGCGAATGTTGAATTGATCGCTTTAGATGATGCAGAAATAAAATACTCAACTGTGCAAAATTGGTATCCTGGTGATGAAAACGGCAAAGGAGGAATATATAATTTTGTAACTAAAAGAGGATTATGTAAGGGAAAAAATTCTAAGATTTCTTGGACACAGGTTGAAACAGGATCAGCTATAACTTGGAAATATCCAAGTTGTATTTTAAAAGGTGACAATTCTATTGGAGAGTTTTATTCGATAGCAATTACAAATAATCATCAAAAAGCTGATACAGGAACTAAAATGATACATTTAGGAAAAAATACAAAAAGTAAAATTATTTCTAAAGGTATCAGTGCTGGATTTTCAGATATGACTTATAGAGGTCTTGTTGATATCAATTCTAAAGCTAAAAATTCAAGTAATTATACTCAGTGTGACTCTCTTCTGATGGGAAATAAATGTGGCGCTCATACTGTCCCTTATATTAAAAATAAAAATTTTGACTCGAACATTGCTCATGAAGCAACAACATCAAAAATAAGTGAGGACCAACTACATTATTGTCAACAAAGAGGTTTAAGTTCAGAAGAAGCTGTTGGTTTAATTGTAAATGGTTTCTGCAAAGAAGTATTACAGCAATTACCAATGGAGTTTGCGGTAGAAGCTCAAAAACTTGTAGGTATTAGTTTAGAGGGGAGTGTTGGTTAATGCTTAAAATAAATAATTTGAGCGCAAACATTGAAAATAAGTCAATATTAAAAGGCTTTTCTTTGAATATAAAACCTGGAGAAGTTCACGCAATAATGGGTCCTAATGGATCTGGAAAAAGTACACTATCTAATATTTTGTCTGGAAAAAAAGGTTACGAAGTAACAGGAGACATATTATTTGAAAATAAAAACCTGTTTGATTTAGAAACTGAAGAAAGAGCTCACATAGGTATTTTTTTAGCTTTTCAATATCCATTGGAAATTCCAGGTGTTAATACTAATATTTTTTTAAAAACTTCTTTGAATGCAATTAGAAAAGCGAGAGGTGAAAAAGAGCTTGATGCAATTGAATTTTTAAAACTTGTAAAGGAAAAAGCAAAAGAATTAAAATTTGATGAGGAGAAATTAAGTAGACAGTTGAATGTTGGTTTTTCTGGTGGTGAAAAAAAGAAAAATGAAATACTGCAAATGTCAATGTTGGCACCCAAGTTATCAATTTTAGATGAGACAGACTCAGGTCTAGATATAGATGCATTAAAGATTGTCGCTGATGGAGTAAATACTCTTAGAAATAAAGAAAATTCATTTTTAATTATTACTCATTATCAAAGATTATTAGATTACATCAAACCAGATTTTGTACATGTTTTAATGAACGGTAAAATAATCAAATCTGGTGGACCAGAATTAGCATTAGAGTTAGAAAAAAAGGGATATGAAAGTTTTAATTAAATGAATGAACAGATAAAAATTGATTTTGAAAAAACATTTAAAACTTCAGGTTTGTCTGAAACTGATGTTAATTTAAAAAAAAAGTTCTTAGATAAATTCATCTTAAATGGTTTTCCAAACAGAAAACTTGAAAATTGGAAATTCTCTGACATTAATCAAATTATTCATAAAAATATTGGAGAGCTAAGTTTTTTTAGTGATTATTCATCATCAAATAAAATTGATACATCAGTTTTTATAGATGGATTAGAACATAATAAAATTGTTTTTATAAATGGAAGAGTTGAAAAAATTGATTTTAGTTATGAAGATGATGAAAAGATAAAATTAAATGAAACTTCGGAGACTGAAAGTGAAATTAAAAGTTTCAATTCATTAGTTGATTTAAATAATGCTTTTTCGAGTAAAATTTATAAGATTTCAATTAAAAAAGATTATCATCTTAAAAAACCTTTAGTAATTTACAATACAACAAATAATAAAATTAAATCGAAAAGTATCAATATAAGATTAAAATTTGAACTAGATCAAAATAGTTCTTTAAGATTAATAGATTACAACAATCATCAATCAGAAAAAAATTTTATTAATATCTTTTATGACTTTGAATTGAAAAAAAATTCTATTTTGAAAAATTACAAAATTGATAATGATCATAATAAAAATATTGGATATTCTTTCAATAATATTAATCAGGATGAAAATAGTTTTTCTGAAAACTTTATTTTATCCTCTGGATCTAGTTTTTTTAAAAATGAAATTAATTGTAACTTAAATGGTAATTATTCCTCTGCATTTGTAAATGGAATTATCTCATTAATGAACGATCAGCATCATGAAATTAGAACATCAATAAATCATCTTGTTGAAAATACAAAAAGTTATCAATTGATTAAAAGTGTTCTTGGAAAAGATTCTAAGGCTGTATATCAAGGAAAAATTTTTGTAAATTCTCAAGCACAAAAAACTGATGGCTATCAATTAAGTAAAGCTATTTTGTTGGATGAGTCATCAGAATTTAATGCTAAACCAGAATTAGAAATTTATGCTGATGATGTAAAATGCTCTCATGGATCAGCATCAGGAAGTTTAGATGAAAATTCAATATTCTATTTAATGTCAAGAGGACTTAATTATAGGCAATCTAAAGAACTTTTAATAAATGGATTTATGCTCGATGTAATTGATAAGATAACAGACCCTGAAGTTAAAAACTTGGTTAAAAACATGATTGGATTAAAAGAATGAATATAGATAATATTAAAAAAGAATTTCCTATATTTGATGAAAAAATTCATAACAATGACTTAGTTTACTTGGATAGTGCAAACTCCTCACAAAAACCAAAAGTTGTTTTAGATAGAATAAATGATTTTTATTCAAAGCAATTTTCAAATGTAGGTAGGAGCCTTCATTATTTAGCAGTTGCAGCAACTAATTTATATGAAAATACAAGGGTTTCTGTTCAAAAATATATTAATGCTAAAGATAAGAATGAGATTGTTTTTACTAAAGGAGCGACGGAAGCTTTAAATTTAGTAGCTAACACTTTAGGTCAATCAATTTTAAAACCAAATGATGAAGTTTTAATTACAGAATTAGAACATCATTCAAATTATGTTCCTTGGCATTTTTTGAGAAAATCTAAGAATATTAAAATAAAATTTGCAGAAATTAATGAGGATGGTGATATTCCAATTGAAAATATAGAAAAAGAAATAACAGATAGAACTAAAGTAATTGGAATAACTCATTTATCTAATGTTACTGGCTCGGTTTTACCTATCAAAGAAATTACACAACTTGCTCACTCTAAAGGAATTGTAGTTGTAGTTGATGGTTGTCAAGGAGGACCACATTTAAAATTAGATATGCAGGATTTAGATTGTGATTTTTATGCAATCTCATGTCATAAAATGTATGGTCCAACAGGACTAGGTGTTCTTTATGGAAAGAAAAAATGGTTAGAACAACTTCCACCTTACCAAGGTGGAGGAGGTATGATTAATGAAGTTAAAAAAGATAGAATTACATATGGTGAACTTCCTAATAAATATGAAGCTGGAACAATGGCTACGGCACAAGTGATTGCCTTTGATCAGTCAATAAAATTTCTCGAAAGTATTGGAATTGAAAATATAATAAAACATGAAAAAGAATTAATTGAATATGGTCAAGAAATTTTACAAAAAAATAATTCTGTAAAATTAATTGGAAACCCCAAAGAAAGAGGTGGTGTATTATCTTTTACTATTGAAGGTGTCCACCCTCATGATATTGCAACCATTTTAGATGAAACAGGAGTTGCAATCAGAGCAGGTCATCATTGCTGTCAAATTCTTCATGATAAATTAGGTATTCCTGCAAGTGCAAGAGCATCATTAGGAGTTTATAATACCAAAGATGATTTAGATAAATTGAATGAAGGAATTAATAATTGCAAAAAAATTTTTGATTTAAAATGAATTTAAAAGAACTTTATCAAGAAATAATTTTAGAACATGGAAAGAATCCTAGAAACTTAAGGAAGACTGAAAATTTTAATAAAGATGCTAAAGGAAATAATCCATTATGTGGTGATAACGTTCATGTATATTTAAAACTAAATGAGCAAAGAAAAGTTGAAGATATATCTTTTGAAGGAAGTGGATGTGCAATATCTATGGCATCCGCTTCAATAATGACAGATTTAATTAAAGGCAAAAGTGACAATGAGGCTAAAGAAATTATAGAAGATTTTTTAGGAATGATAAAAGAAAATCCAGAACTTAAGAATAATATTTTAAAAGAGGATGATAAAACTAAATTAATGTGTCTTTCTGGAGTTAAACAATACCCTATGAGAGTTAAATGTGCTACTTTATCATGGCACACTTTAGTGTCAGCAATGGAAAATGATGGTAAGCAAGTAAGCACAGAAGATTAATTATTATGGAAGTTAAAAATAAAATAATAAAAGAAATAAGAAAAATTTATGATCCTGAGTTACCTGTGAATATATATGAACTTGGTTTAATCTATGATATACAAGTTAAAGGTAAAAAAGCTGAAATAAAAATGACACTTACAACACCTAATTGTCCTGTTGCAGAAAGTTTACCAAAAGAAGTTAAAGAAGGTGCTATGCAAGTAGAGGGGATAGATGAGGTCGATCTTGAATTAGTTTGGGATCCACCATGGACAAAAGATATGATGTCTGATGCTGCAAAACTGGAGTTAAATTTATAATGAACCCAATAATAAAATTAAGTGACAATGCAGCAAACAGAATTAAAGAAATAATGTCTAGCGCCGAAAAAAATGCACTAGGAGTTCGAGTTTCTGTAAAATCTGGTGGATGTGCAGGCATGTCTTATGTCATGGAATACTCTAAAGAATTAAATCCAAATGATGAAATTATTGAGGAAAAAGGCGTAAAAGTTTTTATCGACTCTGCAGCTGTCATGTATTTATTAGGAACTGAGATGGATTATAAAAAAGAGGATTTTTCCTCAACTTTTGTATTCAATAATCCTAATGAAACTGAGCGTTGTGGATGTGGAGAGTCGTTTAAAATCGATTAATTTCTAGTATCCCGTAAATTGCATAGCAGTATTGCGTGTAATGCATATCTAGTGTATAAATGAATCATGAATAAATTTGAATTTAAAAATCTTGTTAAAGGTCTTAAAGATTCTTTAAAAGAAAAATCTTTTTTTAAAGATCTACGTAAGGAAGTAGAGACTGGTGCTAATGGTACTCAGGATTACGTAGTTAAAAAAGGCATTAACAAAGACACAATAGCTACAACTAAGCAGTGATTTAAATATTACTAGCAGCTATAATACATCTCAAACTCTACTGGGTGAGGTGCATGTTCGAATTTATGAATTTCTTCAAACTTAAGAGCTATATAAGCATCAATTTGATCATCAGTAAATACATCACCTTGAGTTAGAAAATCTCTATCTTTATCTAAACTCTCCATTGCTTCTCTTAAAGATCCACATACAGTTGGGATAGATTTAACTTCTTCAGGGGGCAAATCATACAAATCTTTATCAAAAGACTCACCTGGATGTATTTTATTTTTAATTCCATCAATGCCAGCCATTAACATAGCTGCAAATGTTAAATAAGGATTTCCTGATGCATCTGGAAATCTAATTTCACATCTAGCTCCTTTTTTACTCAAAGTTATTGGAATTCTACAAGAAGCAGACCTGTTTCTTGCAGAGTAAGCTAAAAGAACTGGAGCTTCAAATCCAGGTATTAATCTTTTATAACTATTAGTAGTAGCGTTAGCGAATGCATTGATTGCTTTAGCATGTTTTAGAATACCACCGATGTAATGTAGTGCTGTTTCAGATAATCCAGCGTACGCGTCACCAGAAAAAACTGGAGTATCACCTTTCCAAATAGATTGATGTGTATGCATTCCAGAACCATTGTCACCTGCCACTGGTTTAGGCATGAATGTAGCAGTTTTCCCAAATGAATGTGTTACCATCTGAACAACATATTTGTATAGTTGTACGTTATCAGCTTGATTAACCAATGTTCCAAAGTACATACCTAGCTCATGTTGACTAGGTGCAACTTCATGGTGATGTTTTTCAACTTTAATTCCAACTTCTTTTAAATTTTTAAGATATTCACTTCTCATATCTTGTTCACTATCAACTGGAGGGACAGGAAAGTATCCACCTTTTACTCCAGGTCTATGGCCCATGTTTCCATTATCATATTCTTTTCCTGAATTGTAAGGACCCTCTTTACTATCCAAAATGAAACTACATTCATTCATGTCATTTTTTATTCTTACATCATCAAAAACAAAAAATTCAGGTTCTGGACCAAAAAATGCTTTATCACCAATACCTGACTTTTTTAAATATTCCTCAGCTTTTTTTGCAACTCCTCTTGGATCTCTCTCATAAGGTGTCTTTTTAATTGCATCTAAAATGTCACAAAATAAAACAACAGTATTATGAGAAGTAAAAGGGTCTAAAAAAAATCTTGATAAATCTGGTTTTAAAATCATGTCAGATTCATTTATAGCTTTCCAGCCAGCAATCGAAGATCCATCAAAGAATACACCTTCGTTAAGCATATCATCATCAACTACAGATGCATCCATTGTCAAGTGCTGTAATTTTCCTCGTGGATCAGTAAATCTTAAATCAACAAATTCTGCTTCTTTATCTTTAATAAAACTTAGAACGCCTTTAGCACTCATTTTCTCTCCTATGTAATTGTGGGACTTGTGATACCAAAAAAAGATTGATAAATAATGTTCATTTACTTAATAACACCTATGCAATTTTTACATAAGTGCACGTTTAGTTGAAAAATTTATAACAATTAAAAGTTGAATTATGTCTACTTTGGATAAAGAGCCAGTGAAAAGAGTTGATAAATTTTTAAAAAATTTTGATCCAAACTTAAATGTTATTTTACTAGATACTTCTGCAAGAACAGCCTTAGAGGCGGCTTCCTCTTTAAAATGTGAAGTTGGAGCGATAGTTAAAAGTTTACTTTTTAAAACTGAAAATACATTTACGTTATGTTTAGTAGCTGGAGATAAAAAAGCATCATTAAATAAGATTAAAAAAACCCTAAATATTAAAGATGCTTCAATGGCTTCTGCTGATGAGGTTAAAGATATCACAGGATTTACTATTGGTGGTGTTTCACCAGTGGGCCATTTGAATAAAGTTAATATTTTTATTGATAAATCATTAGAAAGATTTGTTGATTTATATGCGGCAGCGGGTCATCCAAATTGTGTTTTCAAAATTGATTATTCAAACCTCCAAAAAATGACTCAAGGTTTAATTAAAGAGATTTCTGAATGAGACAACCAAAACTATTAGACTATTTATTATTAACTATATTAGCATTGATTTGGGCTTCTGCCTTTTTTAATATTAAAATTGCAACCTATTCATTTGGACCTGTAACCATTGCTTTTCTAAGAGTTTTTTTTGGAGCAATTCCAGTCTTATTACTATGTTATTTTAAAAATATTAAGATTGAAGCATTTTCTAAAGATTGGCATTGGTATGCTATGATAGGTTTTATAAATTTAGTTGCTCCATTCTTTTTAATAGCCTATGGAGTAAAATCTGTTCAAAGTAATTTAGCAGCAATATTGATGTCTACTACTCCATTAAGTTCTACAATTCTTGCACACTTTTACACAAAAAATGAAAAATTTAATTTTGTAAAAACCATTGGAATAATGATTGGATTTTCTGGAATAGTATTTTTATTTTCTGACAATCTACTAATTGATGAAAATAATTTTATATCAGCATTATTAATTCTTCTAGGTTCTACTTGTTATGTAATTGGAGGAGTTCTAACTCTAAAAATTAGTAAGAAAAAAAATGAAAATGTGACAGGATCGATTTTAATTTGGGCAACTATTATACTAATTCCTTTAGTAAGCTTTATTGAGCAACCTTGGGAATTAACACCTAGGTTAGACTCAACTATTTCAGTAATTTATCTTGGGTTAGTTTCGACTGGTATTGCGTGGTTATTAAGATTTAGAATTTTAGTAACCAATGGATTAATTTTTCAATCACAAGTATCTTATTTGATACCAATTTTTGGAACTATTTTAAGTTATATCTTTTTGAAAGAATTAATTACCTTTAAAGTGCTTATTTCTCTAATTGCGGTTTGTGTGGGAATTTATTTTGTAAGAAAAGCAGACTATCAAAAAACTATTTAAGTTCTGAAAATGCTTTAATATGTGATGGATTTGTTTCACAACATCCACCAATTATTGTCGCTCCATCATCAATAAATTTTTTTGCTAAATCTTTTAAAACTGCTGGGGTTAAGTCATCTCTTTTACCTAAAAATTCATTAGGGTTTCCAGATTTACTTTTTTCATAATTTGTTTTGTATCCACCTGTGATTTTAGTTTTTTCAAAAGCATTAATTTTAAAACCAAATGGAAATCCAATAGATTTAATTTCATTAATATTTTTTTCATAATTTTCTGGAGAGACGCATGCTAATATTAATCCAAGAAGATTTTTTATTTCAATCTTTTTATTAATTTCTGATAATTTTTCACCACTTGGTAAAGCTACTCCTTCAGAAATATGAGCACCAATTAAAAATGGTTTATTAAACTCTTTAACTGAATTAATCGCAATAGAGATTTCCCTAATACTACTCAGTACATCAAGATAAAAAAAATCAACATATGGATCTAAAATTTTTGCTTGATCTTTGAAATTGTTAAATATTTCATTCTCATCTCTTGTGTCACAAGAATATGTTTTATTTTGAGGAGGCAAGCCACCGGCAATTAAAATTTGCGGATATTTATCTTTAATTTTTTTAGCTATTTTACCTGCATTCTTATTTAAGATTTCAAATTTATCCTCTAAATTGTTTTCTTTAAGTCTAACTCGTCGAGTTGCAAATGTATTAGTAACTATTACTTCTGCACCGGCTTTAACAAAATCCTCATGCACACTTTCAATTAAAGAATGTGTTTTTTTCTTAAGTAGTGCTTTTGCACTCCATAAAGTGCCCTTTGGGTCCAATCCTCTAGCAAGCAATTCCTGACCCATACCACCATCTAAAATTCTGACCTGTTTAAAAAAATTTTTATCCATGAATTAATTATAAGAAAAGCTTTATACCTATTCTTATAGAAACAAAAATAACTAATAGAGATGTCATTACAGTTAAAGTCCGATTTGAAAGTATTTTAAGATTTAAATAATTTCCAATAAAACCACCTATTAAAACGCTTAAAAAAAGTGTCCAGTAATTAGTTAACTCATAAAAAGTATTTTCCTTCGTAAATTGACCTAAAATTCCTGATATCGAATTAATCAAAATAAAAAGGGAAGCTGTTGTTGCGATTACTTTTGGTTTTTCTGCTTTTAGTAAAAAAAGTATAGGGCTTAGAAAGATACCTCCTCCAATACCCACAATTCCAGAAACCAGTCCAAGAATTGAGCCAATTATAAAAGAATAAATAGAATTAAGTTTATTAATTATTAAATTATTTTTTTCGTAAGATTTATTATTTATCAATAATAATATGCCAGCTATTGATAGGACAAAAAACAAAAGAATTTCAAAAATTTCTTTTTCAATTTTTAGTGATCCTCCAAAAAAAGCAAAAGGAATAGAACCTACTAAAAATGGAACTAATAATTTAAAGTTATGATTGCCAGCCCTAATATAATTAAAGGAATTTCCAGATACAACTATGATATTACATATAAGAGCGATGACAGGAAAAATATAATATGGAATTTCCCAAATCAATAATAAAGCCAAATATGTAGATCCACCTCCAAATCCAACGCTTGAGTATAAAATAGCTGTTATAAAAAATAATACTGATAATATGATCATATAAAAAATTTTTTATGAAAGTAAATATTGCACTATTAACTGTAACAGATACTAGAACAATTGATAATGATAAATCCGGTGGAATTCTAGTTAATAAATTTAAAGAGGCAAATCACAATCTAATTGAAAGAAAAATATGTAAAGACAATAAAGACGACATAGTTGTCATTTTAAGAGAATGGTTAAAGAATGAAAAAATTGATGTCATTATAACTACTGGAGGCACAGGTCTTACTGGTAGAGATATAACACCAGAGGCATTAAATGAAGTCGCTGAAAAACATATCCCTGGTTTTGGTGAGATATTTAGAAATATTAGTATTAGAACAGTTGGAACTTCGGCAATCCAATCTAGAGCTTGCGCTGTATTATCTAATGGAAAATATATCTTTGCTTTACCAGGTTCTTCTGGAGGAGTCACAGATGCATGGGATGGAATTTTAAAACATCAATTAGACATTAATCATAAACCTTGTAATTTTGTGGAATTATTTCCAAGATTAAAAGAGAAATAATTATTTTTGATATTTATCTTTCCACTCTGAGTAAGGCATTCCATAAACATGCTCTCTAGCATCAGGGTCTGAAATAGTAATGCCTTTTTTTTCAGCTTCTTCTCTATACCATTTGGATAAACAGTTTCTACAAAAGCCAGCAAGATTCATTAAATCTATATTTTGAACATCTTTTCTTTCTTTTAGGTGATTGATTAATCTATCAAAAGTTGCAGACTGTAATTCTTTTTTTGTTTTATCATCCATAAAATTTTCTATATAAACATATTATGAAACTTTCTGGGTCCTATCAAATTAATTTATCTAAACAAAAAGTATGGGAAGCATTGAACGATCCTGAAATTTTAAAAAAAGCTATACCCGGATGTGAGGAATTTAAGAAAAATTCAGATACAGAATTTACTGCCACTGCAACAAATAAAATTGGCCCTTTTAATGCTAGTTTTACTGGAGATATAGAGCTTACTGATCTTAATCCGCCTAATAGTTATAAGATTACTGGTTCTGGGAATTCTCCGGTTGGTTTTGCATCTGGTGAAGCGACAGTTAAGTTAGAAGATCATGAAAATGGAACTAATCTTATTTATGAAGTTGAGGCCAATGTAGGTGGTAAAATTGCACAAGTTGGATCTAGATTAATAGATATGACAGCTAAGAAAATGGCAGATATTTTTTTTGGAAAATTTTCCGAATTAGTATCAATAAAAGATAGTTCGATTAGTGAACAGATATCTCAGAAAAAAATTGATCAGTCAGCTGATACTAAACCAAAAACACAAAATCAAAAAATTTTAATCTATGCTGGTGTTGCGGCAATCTTAGCAATTTTGGCATATTTTTTTTTTTAAAAACTTAGAAAAATCTTAATAAATAGAATTAAAATTTCTAGTAGAAGTAGAAACGTTACAAAATTAACAATTGCTTCTCAAAATAACTTGTGGTGTACTTAGAATCTATCAGGAAGGAGACACTTGATGACAAAAGTAACATTAGAAGTAAATGGTAAAAGTGTAAGTAAAGAGGTTCCAGACCATACACTTTTATCAGTCTTTTTAAGAGATAATTTAAATTTAACAGGCACTCACGTTGGATGTGATACTAGCCAATGTGGAGCATGTGTTGTTCATGTTAATGGCAAATCAATAAAAAGTTGTTCTACATTAGCAGCAGATGTTGAAGGATCTAAAGTAACAACAATTGAAGGCTTAGCTAAAGATGGAAAACTTCATCCAATGCAAGCAGCTTTCAAAAAAACTCATGGATTACAATGTGGATATTGCACACCAGGCATGGTTATGAGTGCAGTTGATCTTTTACAGACAAAGAAAAATCCAAGTGACCAAGAGATTAGAGAATGGTTAGAGGGCAATATCTGTAGATGTACAGGTTACCAAAACATAGTCGCTGCAGTTAAAGAAGCTGCAACAAAAATGTAAACTATAAAAAGGAGATAAAAAAAATGGCAAGTTTAGTTGGATCGAGAGTTGAAAGAAAAGAAGATACAAGATTTTTACAAGGAAAAGGAAGATATACTGCAGATATTAACATAGCTAATCAGACATATGCAGTGTTTGTTAGATCTCCACATGCAAGAGCAAAAATTAAAAGTGTAGATACATCAAAAGCCTTAAAATCATCAGGTGTTGTAAGTGTATTAACTGGTAAAGAAATAGCAGAGGATAAAATTGGAGGTTTAATTGCTGGTTGGGCAATTAGAAGTGAAGATGGATCTGAAATGAAAGTTCCTGGAAACCCTCCTTTAGCAAAAGATGTTGCTAATTTTGTGGGTGAGCCTATTGCAGTTGTATTTGCTGAAACTTTAGATGAAGCTAAAGAAGGTGCTGAAAAAGTAAAAGTTGATTATAAAGTTTTAAAAGCTGTTGTAGATCCAGCTGACGCAATGAAAAGTGAAGCCATTCATGATGGTGTAGATAAAAATCTTTGTTATGACTGGTTGTTAGGTGATAGAAAAGCTGTAGACGAAGCTTTTTCTAAAGCCGATAAAATTATTAAAGTTGATTTAATAAACAATAGACTTGTTCCTAATGCAATGGAACCAAGAGCTTGTGTAGTAGATTACAATACAGCATCAGAGGAAATCACTTTGTATACTACAAGTCAAAATCCACATTTATCAAGATTAGTCATGTCTGCATTTGGAAATGTTGCACCTGAAAATAAATTAAGAGTTGTTGCTCCAGATGTTGGTGGTGGATTTGGTTCTAAAATAAATGTTTATAACGAAGAGATAGTTTGTAGTTGGGCTTCAAAAAAAATTGAACGACCAATCAAATGGGTTGCAGAAAGAACAGAGTCATTTTTAACTGATACTCATGGAAGAGATCATATTACTCATGCAGAGTTAGCAGTGACAAAAGATGGCAAATTTTTAGGTTTTAAAAATGAAACTATTGCTAATTTAGGAGCTTACGCAAGAGTTTTTGCAACTGTTACCCCTACATATTTATTTGGACCATGTGCTACAGGAGTTTATGTTATTCCCGCAGCATATTCTAATGTAAAAGCTGTTTATACTAACACAGCTCCAGTAGATGCTTACAGAGGAGCTGGAAGACCAGAAGCGACTTACACAATTGAAAGATTGGTTGAAAAAGCAGCTCTTGAATTAGGTATGGATAAAACTGAAATAAGAATGAAAAACTTTCCAACACAGTTTCCATTCAAACAAACTTTAGTGCATACAGTTGACTCAGGTGACTATGTTGCTGGGTTAGAAAAGGCAAAACAAATGGCAGATTATGCTGGTTTTGAAGCTAGAAGGAAAAAATCTGAAGCTAATGGAAAATTAAGAGGAATAGGTGTTTCTTCTTACTTTGAAGCTTGTGGTATTGCGCCATCAGCAGCGGTTATGTCTTTAGGTTGCGGAGTAGGATTATGGGAGTCAGCTGAGGTAAGATTCAACCCAACTGGACAAATATCAGTTTTTACCGGTGCACATAGTCATGGACAAAGTCATGACACAACTTTTGCACAAATTGCTGCAGATGAACTTGGAGTGCCAATGGAAAATATTGATGTAGTTCATGGTGATACTGATAAAGGAACTTTCGGGATGGGCACTTATGGTTCAAGATCATTAACTGTAGGTGGTATTGCAATTGTTAATGCTTGTAAGAAGATCATTGCAAAAGGAAAACGTGTTGCAGCCAAAATGCTTGAAGTTAATGAAGATGAAATTGAATTCAAGGATGGAGAATTTGTGGCTTTAAAATCAAATAAGAAGAAGACTATAGGTGAGGTTGCTTTTGCATGTTATTTACCTGGTCAAAGAGATGAAATGAAATCACCAATTCCAGAAGGTGATGAGCCTGGATTGATTGAATCCTCATTCTATGATCCGCCAAATTTCTCTTTTCCAGCAGGTTCACATATCTGTGAAGTAGAAATCGATCCTGACACTGGAAACGTTAAAGTAGAGAAGTATACAGCTGTGGATGACTTTGGAAGAATAGTAAATCCAAACATTGTTGAAGGACAAGTTCATGGGGGATTAGCACAAGGAATTGGCCAAGCGCTTCATGAGAATACTCAATATGATGAAACAGGTCAATTAATGACAGCTTCTTATATGGATTATACAATGCCAAGAGCAGATAATTTTCCTGATTTTAATCTTGGTTTTACTTGTACTCATGCAACTTCAAACCCATTAGGCGTTAAAGGTTGCGGAGAAGCAGGTGCGATTGCCTCACCACCAACAGTGATGAATGCTGTAATTGATGCATTAGGTGGCCAAGAAATTTCAATGCCAGCTACTGCTGAAAAGGTTTGGAGAGCTTGTAAGGCAATGAAAAAATCTAAAGCTAAAGCAGCTTAAGGAGGAGGTTAGTATGAAAACGTTTAATTATCATTCACCTAAAGATGTGAAAGAAGCTACAAAATTAGCTTCATCTAGTTCCGCTTTTTTAGCAGGAGGAATGACTACCATTCCATCAATGAAGTTGGGATTGGCAACTTATAAAGATGTAATTGATATTAAAAATATTAAAAAATTGTCAGGAATCAAAGTAAGTGGAAAAACTGTAATGATAGGCGCAACAACAAAACATGCTGAAGTTGCTGCATCTAAAGATGTTTCTAAAGCAATACCAGCACTTGCAAAACTCGCTGGAAACATTGGTGATGCTCAAGTAAGAAATAGAGGAACAATTGGTGGTTCAATTTCAAATAACGATCCATCTGCATGTTACCCATCAGCTTGTATGGCTCTCAACGCTGTAATACACACAGATAAAAGAAAAATAGAGGCTGAAAAATTTTTTACAGGCATGTTCGAAACTGCTCTAAAAAGTGGAGAGATTGTTGAAGCTGTTGAATTTCAAATACCTGAAAAAGCTGATTATCAAAAACATCCAAATCCAGCATCCAGGTATGCAATCATTGGAGTTTTTGTTGCCAAACACAAAAAAGATGTAAACGTTGCTGTAACAGGAGCAAAATCTTGTGTTTATATTGACAAAGATTTATCAAAAAAATTAAGCTCAAATTTTTCATCATCTGCAATTGATGGCACAGAAGTAAAATCTTCAGGCATGAATTCTGACATGCATGCATCAGCAGAATACAGAGCTAATTTGGTGTCACTTTATACAAAAAAAGCTGTTGAAGCTTGCTAGTTAAGATTTATATTTCTTCAAATGAAAAACTCATTTGATGAAAAAATTCTTGAAGAGGCAAATGATTGGGTAAATGCTAATCAAAAAGTTGTCTTAGCCACGGTAATCCAAACTTGGGGTTCTTCTCCAAGACAAGTTGGTAGCAGAATGATAGTCAATGAAAAAGGTGATTTTTCTGGCTCAGTTTCAGGAGGATGTGTCGAGTCTGCAGTCGTGAGAGAATGCATTGGTTTAATTAAAGATAATAAACCTTGTAAAAAATTAGAGTTTAAAGTCTCAAATGAAAGTGCTTGGGAAGTAGGTCTTGCTTGTGGTGGTGAAATAGCTGTCTATTTAGAACAAGTAAATTAATGAAACTTCAAACTTTAAGATCAATTATTGAAAAAAAGAAAAATAAATCTGAATTTGCAATAATTACAAATTTATCTAATGGTGAGAGTGAAATTTTTGAAAAAGACAAATCTCTAAGTAAAGAAATGCAGATTTATTCAAATCAAATTAATGAATTTTTCAAATTAAAAAAAAATGGAGTAATAGAAAATTCAGAAATATTTGTTGAAACTTATGTTTTGCCAATAAAGGTAATTGTGGTTGGGGCCGTTCATATAGCTCAATATTTAGTGGACTTTTCAAAGAGCTTAAATTTTGAAATTTCCATAATAGATCCTAGAGGTTATTTTGCATCAGAACAAAGATTTCCCAATATGAAAATTATAAATAAATGGCCTGATGAAGCTTTCAAAGAAATTGAAACAAATGAAAATACTGCATTAATAGCTTTAACACATGATCCAAAAATAGATGATCCAGCATTACAACATGCATTAAAGAAAAAATTTTATTATATAGGAGCTCTTGGAAGTAAAAAAACTCACGAAAGCAGGTGTCAAAGATTAAAAGAGGCTGGATTTAGTGGTGAACAAATTAATTCAATTCATGGACCAATTGGAATTAAATTAGGGGGTAGGTCTGCACCAGAAATAGCTTTATCAATAATTGCTCAATTAGTTTCTGAAACATATAAAAAGTGATTAAAGCAATTTTATTAGCAGCTGGCCAATCTAAAAGATTAAAATCTGAAAATAAATTAATAAAACTTTATAAAAAAAAACCTTTAATAAATCATTCTTTAAATGCTCTGCATAAAAGTAAAGTTAATAAAGTTATTGTGGTTCTTGGTTATCAAAAAAAAGAAATTCAGAAATTAATTAAAAAGAATAATAAAAATATTTTTACGTATAATAAAGAATATAAAAAAGGAATGGCTTCTTCAATAAAAGTAGGTTTAAGAAAAGTAAAAATAAAAGATAAAGGATTTATAATTGTCCAGTCCGATATGCCATTTATAAAATCATCTGATATCAATAAAATCTATAATTCGATAATATCTAAAAAGTATTTAATCTATGTGTTGAAATTCAGAAATAAAGTAGGGAACCCAATCGGTTTTGATATATCAACTATGAAAAAGTTTAAAAGGATAAAAGGAGATGTTGGAGCAAAATTTATGGTAAAAAGACTTAAAAAAGAAACTAAATTTATAAGAATAAATAATCTTAAATCTTTTAAAGATTTTGATAAAGTTTCAGATTTTAAAACTTAACTTACTAAAATTTATTCTAAAAAGTAAAAGAATTATTAAAATTATCAAAAAAATAAGTGGTTTAAAAAATATAGTTTTTGATAACCAAATAAAATGTAAAACACCAAAAATAGAAATTACATAGATTAAACTATGTAATTTTTTCCAATTTTGTTTTAGAAGTCTTACCATTTTATCCGATGAAGTTATTGCAAGTGGAATTAACAAAAGCCATGCAGAGAAGCCAATAAATACAAACTTCTTTTTTAATACATCGTTTATTAATGGTTCAAAATTAAATCTGTAATCAAGTCCAACATAACTTAACATATGTATTGATGCATACAAAAAAGCAAAAAGTCCAAGCATTCTTCTAAACCTAATCCATTCTGAAGATTTTGTAATTTTTTTGAGGGGCGTCATTGAAAGAGTTAAAAGAATAAAGATTAAAGTCCATTCACCAAAATGATTTATGATCCTGTCTACCGGTTCTGGTCCTAATTGATCATAAAATATTTGATAAGTAATTATATAAATTGGCCAAAGCGATATTAAAAAGACAGCTGGCTTAAAATAATTTCTCAATTTTTTTTAGTAGTTTTTTTTTAAATCCATACCACTATAAAGATGGGCAACTTCATCTCCATAGCCGTTGAACATCAAAGTTTTTTTTCTTGGAGCTAAAATACTTTCACCAATTACTCTCTCTGTAGCTTGGGACCATCTTGGATGATCAACTTCAGGATTTACATTAGAGTAAAAACCATACTCTCTTGGTGAAGCATTTTTCCATGCAGTATTAGGCATATTTTTTGTTAGTTTGATTTTGACTATTGATTTCGCACTTTTAAATCCATATTTCCATGGAATGAATATTCTTAAAGGTGCTCCATTTTGATTTGGTAAAGATTTACCATATAAACCTGTCACAACAGTGGTCAAAGGATGCATAGCTTCATCCAATCTTAAACCTTCAATGTAAGGCCAGTTTAAAACGGGATATCTCTGACCAACCATTTCTTCTGGATTATAAACTGTTTCAAATTCAACAAACTTGGCTGTTGGTTTAATTTGAACTTTATTTAGTAATTCACTTAATGAAAAACCTAACCATGGTATGACCATTGACCAACCTTCAACACATCTAAGTTTTAAAATTCTTTCTTCAGATTTAATTGCTAAAACTTCTTCAACAGAAAGCTCTAGAGATTTTTCAACTTCACCTTCAATTTTAACATTCCAAGGTCTTGTGGTAAAATTTTTTGCTCTTCTATGGGGATCACTTTTACTAGTACCGAATTCATAAAAGTTATTGTAAGTCGTTATGTCCTCATAACTAGTTGGTTCATTCAGATTACTGGCTTTAGCATTAATTAATGGAACTGAGCTCAAAGTAAGCGCACCTAATCCATAGCCCATAGATTTAACGAAAGATCTCCTATCATTATAAATTTTTTCAGGAGTAATTTCTGAATTCTTAAATTTTTTCATTTGCAATAGGATTACCCTTTAACCATTCGCTTTCTTCATTTTCATAATGTTCTTTTTTCCAAATTGGTGATCTTTTTTTTATTTCCTCAATTATATATCTTGATAGTACATAAGCTTGATCCCGATGTTTGCAAGCGACTGCGATAATTATACTTATCTCACCTAATTTTAAATGTCCTTTGGCATGTTCAATAAATACTGCTTTATCTTTGATATTTAGTTTTTGATCTGCTTCACTGTAAATTTCTTCAAAACTTTTGATTACCATTTCGTCATGACTATCATAAGTAATTCCAGTCACTGTTTTATTATCATTGACATTTCTTACAGTGCCTAAAAAATAGATTGATGCTCCAAACTTAGAGTCTTTAATAAATTTTTCAGCGTTTGAAGTAAGTATTTTCTCTTTTTTAGTATCTACTATTTTTGTATGAAGCATTAACCTCCTCCGATAGGAGGTATAATACCAATCTTTTGATCTTTTGTGATTTTATAATTGTCGCTAATTATTTCATTATTTTCTGAACAAAATGCTGAAGATTTTACAACTTTGATAAAGTTTTCATTACCTTGAAAATTTTTATTTATATATTTAATAATTTCATTTCGTAAATCATTTATTGAAGCTTTATTTTGCATCTCAATTTCCAAGTGATCTTCGTCACTAAAATCTCGACTTGCTCCAAATAATTCTAACTTAATTTTCATTTTTTTAATTTTGATGAAAATTTTAAATTTTCATTATTAAATTTAGACTTATTTTTATTAATAAAGTCATCCATTATCTTGATTTTTTCATCCTCAAATTCTGAAACCTTTCTTTCATTAAGATCTACGTACAAGGCTAAAATTTCAATTGTTGAAGCTAAGAATTTTTTTTCTTTATGAATCATTTCCATCTTATACTGAAGTCGTTTTTTATCATGATCGAAATAAATACAATTAATATCCACTTCATCATTTAGTTGAAGTTCCTGATTGTAGGTTATATGAGACTCTACAATCATTGTACTTTTTTTAGTTGTTTTTGCTGAGTGTTCACCCATCTGAAAAGTATTATTTAATGTATCAGCACCATATTTATCAAACATCAGTAGATAATACGAAACGTTCATATGATCGTTGTAATCAATCCAATCTTTAATTACTTTTTGAGTACTTAGATAAACAGACATGTAGAATTAGAATATATTTTTTAAAAATTCAGGTAAACCATCTGGATTCGTCCACAATCCACTTTTTCCACCTTCTTTAATTAATAATTTTATATTATCTATTTTAAGATGTGGATTTACTATTTTACTTAAATCATAAATAGTAATCAACGCAGCGTTAACACCCATTATAGCTTCCATCTCAACACCAGTTTTTGCAGCAGCTGACACAACACAAAAAACTTCTAATGAATTATCAAGTTCATTCATTATAATTTTTGTTGCGGTATGATCAATTGGAAGTGGGTGACACAAAGGAATTAGTTCACTTGTTTTTTTTACACCTAATACTGCTGATATCTCAGCCAAGGTAATTGGATCACCTTTAGGCATTTTTTTATTTTTTATCAAATCAAAAACTTCTTTTCCAACATAAATTTTTCCTGATGCTAATGCTCTACGGAATGTTTCTTTTTTTGACGAAACATCAACCATGTTAAAGGAGTTTTTTTGAAACATTTCTTTTGCCCAATCTTTAAGCTCTTCATAATTAACAATTTTTAAATTTTTCATTTAACCACCAGTTTTAGACAAATTTTTTGTTAACCCAGTTTCTCCAAGTTCAAGATAATGAGACTCTTTTTTAAATTTCATTTGTCCTAAAATTAAATCTTTCAACTCTTCAGTTTGATCGTCTTTTTGTAGCAAATGTCTTATACTAATTCCAGTATTTCCAAATAAACAAAGTCTTAAATCACCTTTTGATGTAATTCTTAGACGATTACATGATTTACAAAAATCTTTAGAATATGGTGCAATAATTCCAAACTTGCCTTTGTATTCTGGATTTATATAGTTTAATGATGGACCTGCATCTTGGCCTAAGGTTTGATAAATCCATTTATTTTCATTTAAGTAATTTTTAAATATTTTAGATGAAATATGATATCTATTAAAATAATCTAAATTATCACCAGTTTGCATTAATTCTATATATCTAAAATTTACTTTGTTGATTTTTAGGTATTCAGCCCATGCATCAAAATCTTTTTTATAGGAATTAACACCATTTAAAAGAACGGCATTAATTTTTATATTATTAAAATTTAAACTTTGTAAAATCTTTATACCCTTTAGAATTTCAGGCAATCTGTCATGTTTTGTAATATTTTTGAATGTTTCTCTATCCAAACTATCAATACTAATATTAATTCCATCTAAACCACTATCAATTAGTAACTTTGCTTTTTGATCAAGATGATATCCGTTTGTTGTAATGACTATTCTTTTAATAGATGTTTCATTTTTTAAAATTTTTACGATTTCATAGAAATCTTTTCTGACCGTTGGTTCTCCGCCGGTTAATCTTATTTTCTGAACTCCTAATTCTGAAAATCCTTTAGCCAACCTTCTAATTTCATCTATGTTGAGAAATTTTCTATTATCACTTCTATCCGCTTGATAACCATTGGGTAGACAGTATCCACATTTAAAATTACACACCTCAGTGATGGACATCCTTATGTAAGGAAATTTTCTTCCAAAATTGTCCTCTAAATGTTTCACAAAATAAACTTATAATAGAAATTAAGATTAATAAATTTAAATGATTGAGTGTTTGCTAAATAAATAAATATTTCAACTATGGATTGTAAAACTTTTGATTGAATAAATTTTCTAATTTTACTTTTTCGTCGCACTCTTTTTTGATAAAATTATTACTGTAGGAGGTGTTTAAATGAAAAAAAGATTAAAAAAATTAAATTTATCAAGAAGAAATTTTTTAACTGGAACTGCAACATTAGCAGGTATTGCCGCAACAGCCTCTGTTGTTCCGATTTCAATTGCTAATGCAAATCATTCAGAGGGAAAAAAAGGTTTACCGGATTTTATAAATTGGAAAGACAGAGACGCTTTAATAGTGCATTCTGATAAAGGTATTGAAACTCATAGAAGCGCGATTGGTGAAAGTTTAATAACTCCAAATCGAAATATTTATATCAGAAATAATATGCCAACTATGACCGATAAACAAATTGGAAATAGAATGGATTGGAAAGTTTCAATAGAGGGTGTAAAAAATCCAAAAACATTTACATTAGCTCAACTTCAAAAATTAGGTCACGAGACAATGGCTACAATTTTACAGTGTTCAGGAAATGGGAGAGGTTTTTTTAAACATAAACCAAGAGGATCTCAGTGGAAAACAGGTGCTGCAGCGTGTGTGCTTTGGACAGGTGTTCCTATGAAAACAGTTGTTGAAGCATGTGGAGGAATTAATAGCGATGCTGTTTATATGACATCAGCAGGAGTTGATCATGTACCAACAGGCTTAGATCCAAATAAAGCTATGATTGAAAGATCTGTACCTAAAAAAGTTTTTAAAGATGCAATGCTTGCATGGGAGATGAATGGTGTTCCAGTGCCAAATGCTCATGGAGGTCCATTAAGAATGGTTACCCCAGGCTATTTTGGTATTAATAACGTTAAACATTTAGGTAAAGTAGCTTTTACAACTAAAGAGTCATCAGTAAAATATATGAAAAAAAGTTACAGAATTTCTCCAATAGGAAAAAAAGGATCTCAATATCCTTCTTGTTGGGAAATGCCAGTAAAATCATGGGTTACCAGACCCACAGATGAAACTGGAACTGTAAAATCAGGAAAAGTTCAAATAGTTGGTGTAGCAATGGGCGGTACAAAAAAAGTGAGAAGCGTTAAGGTATCTGTTGATGGTGGAAATAGCTGGAAAAAGGCAAAATTTATCGGACCAAACCTTGGCAAATTTGCTTGGAGACAGTTTGTTTTAGAGACAACTTTGAGCCCTGGCAACTATAATATTGCAAGTTTAGCTTCTAATGGTTCAGACAAACAACCAGAGTTGAGAATGGAAAATAGAAGAGGTTATGCTCACAATGGTTGGAAAGATCATAGCGTAAATATTACTGTAGTATAAAATTATAAAAAGTTTTAGAATTTATTAATGAAAATTTTAAAGTTTTTATTAATTGTACTTCTCATGTCACTTTTCAGTAATTTCAAATCATTTTCTGATGAAGCAATGATGAGAAAAGGATTGGAGATATTTAACGAAACTGCTGCATGTGCAGCATGTCATATTTTTCAAGCAGCAGGTTCTCAAGGTAATATAGGACCAAATTTAGACACAGTAAGTATGACTTTTGAGTCTGTTAAAGAAATGGTTACTTACGGATTGGGTGTTATGCCAGCTTTTGGAGAGGATGAAATATTAACTAAAGAAGAAATTGATATTGTATCCAATTATGTTGTTAAATCACAAACTAAGTAATAAGTTCTTTAACTTCCAGTATAGACCGGAAGTTAAAGTTTGATTTTTATTGACCTACACCTTTGTATTTCTGCGCGATCTTTGCAGCATTTGTGGCAACATCATTTAAACTAATTTCTTCTAAAATAGTTATGTTGCAGAGTGTTCCACTTGCTTCAGTAGCCATTTTTATACCGGCACCTTGCGCAAAGTCACCTTCAAAAACTGCCATGAAATCATATGATCCTCTCAAACCACTAAATGAAATCATTTTAGCTCCAACAGCCTCAGCAGCAATTTGAGCAGCTTTAGACCTGTCTGATCCGGGATCTTTACAAAATCCTTGAAAGCCTTGTGCAGTATAGTTTCCTAAAGCATAAAATTTTGCCATAGCAACCTCCTTTATAAAAACTAATTATACTAATGTTATAGTATTGTTCATACATGTTTTATTTGCATACTAGACACAACCCCAAGTAATGGTAAATTAAAAAAAATGTACGAAAAATTTGGACAATTCATTAATGGTAAATGGCAACAATCTTTTGACAAAGGAACTTACGAAGTAATTAATCCCGCAAACGAAGAAGTTAT
The DNA here is from genome assembly GCA_902597215.1 of uncultured Pelagibacteraceae bacterium. Classification (GTDB taxonomy): domain Bacteria; phylum Pseudomonadota; class Alphaproteobacteria; order Pelagibacterales; family Pelagibacteraceae; genus Pelagibacter. The sequence continues at coordinate 25,967 of CACJWU010000002.1, forward strand.
AGGATATGCTTCAAAAGCTACCTCAAATGATGTGGAGGCAGCTTTACAATCAGCATCCAAAGGATTAGAAGTTTGGAAAAAGACAGCTCCTTGGCAAAGATCTTACATAATAAGACGAATTGCTGATAAGATGAGAGAAAAACAAGATATTTTAGCAAAGTGGATGACACTTGAAGTAGGTAAACCTTTGGCTGAAGCAAAAGGAGAGATTAATGGAGCTGCAGATATTTTTGAGTGGAATGCTGAAGAAACAAAAAGAATTTATGGACAGACAGTGGAAAGTAGATTTGAAGATACTAGAGTACATGTTTTTTACCAGCCTGTTGGAGTAGTTGCCGCTTTAACACCATGGAATTTTCCTGCAGTATTATCTGCAAGAAAAATTTCTACTGCATTAGCAGCTGGTTGTTCAGTGATAATAAAACCAGATGTAATTACTCCTGGAGTTGTAATGGAAATGGTTGATATTTGTCGAGAATGTGGTGTACCACCAGGTGTAGTCAATTTATTATCTGGAGATCCACCTAGCATAGCTCAACAACTTATAGCATCTGATATTGTAAAAAAAATTTCAATAACTGGATCCTCAAGAGTTGGAAAATTAATTTTAAAGCAGGCAGCTGATAAAGTCCAGAGAGTTACTATGGAATTGTCAGGACATTCTCCTTTTATAGTTTTTGACGACGCAGATATTAAAAAGGCTGCGGATATGGCTATTGCAGCTAAATTTCGAAATAATGGACAAGTCTGTATATCTCCAAATAGATTTTATATTCAAGAAAATAAAAAAGATGAATTTATAAATTTATTTATTGAAAAGACAAAGAAACTTAGAATAGGTGATGGTATGGATCCTGATACTAACTTAGGTCCACTGACTACAAAAAAAAGATTAAATGAAATCGAAGAACTAGTTGAAAAAACAAAACAAGAAGGAGCTCAGGTTTTACTTGGAGGAAAAAGACCAGCTGGATTCAATAAGGGTTTTTATTTTGAACCGACAATTTTTGATAATGTTAAAGATGATTTTACCATCATGAAACAAGAGCCATTTGGTCCATTAGTCCCTATGTTATCTTTTAAATCATTTGATGAAGTAATCAAAAGAGCAAATAATCATGAACTTGGATTGTGTAGTTATGTTTGTACAAATTCTATGGAAACTGCTCATTTAGCATCAGAACAACTAGAAACAGGCTCAGTTGCCGTTAATACCCCAATGGTTGCTATCGCTGAAGCACCTTTTGGAGGGATTAAGCAGAGTGGATATGGTCGTGAGGGTGGTTCCATGGCGATTAAAGATTATCTAAATATAAAATATACCCATCTTGGTATTAAAGGTTAGTTTAAAAAAATATGATTGAATTATTAATAGCTTTTGGAGCTGGATTAATAAGTTTTTTATCTCCGTGTGTATTACCCCTGATACCTGGATATATTTCCTACATTTCTGGAAGCACAATAAATGAGCTAATAGAAAAAAAAAAGGCGAGTCTAATTCCAATAGTTTTGTTTACTGTTGGATTTTCTTTAGTTTTTATAATTTTTGGTGCTGCTTCAACTTTTTTGGGACAAGTTTTACTCAATAATTCATATGAGCTGAGAATTTTTGCTGGATTGATTATAATCATTTTCTCACTTCATATAATTGGAGTATTTAATATAAAATTTTTAAATTTTGAGAAAAGAATTCAAACAAATATAAATGTAAACTATTATAGTCCCGTATTAATTGGGATGGCTTTTGCATTCGGTTGGACGCCATGTATTGGACCAATATTAGGTTCGATTTTAGTTTTAGCAGCTACTGAAGAGAGTATTAATAGGGGTATAATGCTTCTCTCATTTTATTCTTTAGGACTGGCTATACCTTTCATCTTGTCAGGTTATTTGATACAGAAATTTTTGATATTTTCAAAAAATTTTAGAAAAAATATAAATTTAGTAACTAAAATTGGGGGATTTATTCTTCTTATTACAGGTTTTTTAATTATAACAAATCAATTACAGGCATTGGGATATTATTTATTAAATATTTTTCCATTTCTTCAAAATTTTGGATAAATAACTTATGCAAATTTATCAAATTGATTCTAGTGCAAGAAAAGAGGGGTCGACTTCAAGAGCCCTAGCAAAAAAATTATTAAATAAGATTAGGAAACCAGAAGACAAGATAATTTATAGAGATCTAAATGATGAAATGGTTTTTGTGTCAGGACTAACCGAATCAGGAATGAATATTGAAGAAAAAGATCAAAATGAAAATCATAAAAAAATGTTTGAACTCTCCAATCAGTTAGTAAAGGAACTTAAAGAGAGTGATATTATAATTATTTCAGCGCCAATTTATAATTATGGTCCCCCAGCTACTTTGAAAGCATGGTCCGACCTTGCTGCTAGAGTAGGAGAAACTTTTAAATTTAAACCTAACGGTAGAAGAGAAGGATTGCTTAAAGATAAAAAAGCATATTTGGTAATTACTTCAGGAGGGACAAAATTAAACAGTAAAGAAGATTTTTTAACTCCATGGTTAAAATTTATATTGAATTTTTTTGGAATTGAAAAAGTAGAAGTAATAAGCGCAGATCAAATGGCCTTAAATTATGAGAAATCGATTAAGGATGCAGAAAAACAAATTGAAAATATAAGATAGATCATGAATAAAAAAATTAATACTGATGATATCATTTTTAATTTTTTTAAACAAATTTGTGACGAGAAAGATGATGAAAAATGTGTAAAACTTGGAGTTAGTTGGATTGATGCTATGGAAAAAAATTTAGATAAAATGGAGTTCAATTTAGATAATGCTGACAAATTAAAATTTGATGAAGATATAAGAAATAATCGTGATCATTTAAATAGTTTAAAGAATAAAACTTCCTCAGAATGGAGAGAGTATGCTACTCAGTGTATGATAGAAATAATGGATAATAAAAAAAATTTATAAGTTATTATTTAATTGAAAAATTTTTTATTAAAATATATTATCAATGGAAGGGGTGTCTTTTAAGACTGAGATTAAACCCTATGAACCTGTCCGGTAATTCAGAAAGGGAAATAAATGAGTAATACTTTTTTTTTAAGTACATCTACATCTTTAACATTAGTCATAATTATATGTTTAGTATTTGTTTTTTTAGGCATATATCATTCAAAAAAATTTAGAGGATATGATAATTATTTAACTGCCAATAGAAATATTGGATTAATTTCTCTTACAACAAGTTTAACTGCTTCAGCCTTAGGAGCTTGGATTTTATTTGGACCAGCTTCAGCAGCAACTTGGGGAGGCATAGGTTCTGTTATAGGATATTCATTAGGTACAGCTTTTCCAATGTTTTTCTTAATCTATTTAGGAAAAAAAATTAGGAAAGAATTTCCCAAAGGATCTTCTTTAATTGAATTTATTAGAAAAAAATTTGGAAAAAGTTTGTTTAAACTTATTCTATTAATGACAATTTTTTACATGTTTATTTTTTTGTGTGCAGAAGTTACAGCTGTATCAGTCTTGATAAATTATATTTCAGGCACTGAACTCTGGATAACAGCTCTTATAGTCTTAACATCTACATTAGTTTATACTTTATATGGAGGGTTAAGAGCATCAATATTCACTGACAATATTCAAATGGTTGTTATCGGAGTTTTGTTTTTAATTTCTTTGTTTTACATAACTTCATTCTCAGGTTCTGAATTTTCTTTTGAATTTATTAAGAAGAAAAACCCTCATCTTTTAAGCCCATCCTATTTACCCAGTTATACTGCAGGTTTAACTTTTTTTATTGCTGTAGCAGCAACTAATCTATTTCACCAAGGTAATTGGCAACGTGTTTATGCTGCAAAAAATTTTGAAACACTTAGAAAGAGTTTAATCATTTCATTTTTTACAATCATACCAATAGTTTTTTATATGGGATTTACTGGAATGGTTGCTTTCTCAATAGACCCATCAACAAGACCTGATCTTGGATTTTTTTCAATATTATTAAAAGAGCAAAAAGAAATATTATCGCTAGTTGTGATTATACTTGGCTTAGCTTTAACGATTTCTACAATCGATACTTTAGTAAACGCAATATCAAGTCTAATAGTGATAGATGGTAAGGCGACTTTTAATTTAAATAAAAAAACAAATTATTTTAATTTTTCTAAATATTTAATTGTTTTTTTGTCTATAGTGTCTTTTATAATTGCATCAAAAGGATTTGATATTTTATATTTATTTTTGTTAGCTGATTTATTTTGTTGTGCTTTTGTTTTAACAGTTTTTTATAGTTTTTATGATAAAAGTATTAATGAAAAAGTTGCATACTTATCAATTATAATTGGATTAATTGGTGGTTTTTTAATTTTTCCCACACCTGATTTTTCAAAAAGTTTATTGGTTGGAATCTTAATCTCAAAAGATTTGTTTCCACTTTTTGTTTCACAGTCATTATTATTTTTGTCATTTGTAGTTGCAACATTTTTACCATTATTAGTTTTAAAAGCTAAAAAGATTGTTTATTAGTTGATTGTATTAATTAAATTAATAGTTATATATCTGCACAATGGCGGATAATCAGATAATTATAAGTGATCTTTCAAAAGTATACGATAATGGCTTCACTGCTTTAAAAAATATTAATTTAAATATTAAAAAGGGAGAAATTTTTGCAATGCTTGGTCCAAATGGGGCAGGTAAGACTACTTTGATAAGTATAATTTGTGGAATAGTAAATCCAACTTCAGGTGAGGTGAAAGTAGATAATTTTGATATTGTCAATGATTATAGAGAAACTAGATCAAGAATAGGATTAGTGCCTCAAGAGTTGACATTGGAGCAATTTGAAACAGTATTCAACAATGTATCTTATTCAAGAGGTCTTTATGGAAAAAAACCTAGCTCTGACCATATAGAAAAAATTTTAAAACAATTAAGTCTTTGGGATAAAAAGGATCTTAGACTTAGACAATTATCGGGCGGAATGAAACGAAGAGTTTTAATTGCAAAAGCGTTATCTCATGAACCTTCGATCTTATTTTTAGATGAACCCACAGCAGGCGTAGATGTTGAGTTAAGAAAAGATATGTGGAAAATTGTAGAAAATTTGAGGAAGACTGGTGTAACAATTATTCTAACAACCCATTACATTGAAGAGGCAGAAGCTATTGCTGATAGGGTTGGTGTAATTAATCAAGGAGAGATTATTGTTGTTGATGATACAAAAGAATTATTAAAGAAAATGGGACATAAAAAATTAACAGTTGAACTACAAGAAAATTTGAATGAAATTCCGTTGTCACTTAATAAATATAATTTATCTTTAGGGGCAAATAAAATGAGCTTAGACTACACTTATAATGTCCAAGCTAAACAAACGGGAATTACAAATTTATTACAAGACTTAAAAGATGCAGGTTTAAAATTAAAAGATTTAAAAACAGAGCAAAGCACGTTAGAAAAAATTTTTGTTAATTTAGTAAAGGAAAAAAAATGAAAATTAATAGTTTAGCATTAAAAGCAATATATCTTCATGAAATGGATAGATTCAGACGAACTTTGACACAATCTTTATTATCTCCGGTGTTAACAACTTCACTTTATTTCATTGTTTTCGGTTCTGTTATTGGAGGCTATGTGGAAAAAATTGATGGAATAAGTTATGGATCTTATATTGTTCCAGGTTTATTGATGTTAACTTTATTGACCCAGTCAATTAGTAACACATCGTTTGGAATTTTTTTTCCAAAATTTAATGGAACAATTTATGAAATACTTGCAGCCCCAATCTCAACTTTTGAGGTAGTTCTTGCTTTTGTTGGAGCAGGAGCAACAAAAACATTAATTGTGAGTATAGTCATATTTATTACTTCATTATTTTTTGTTGATGTCCAAGTTAAATATCCCTTACTAATGATTTTTTTGTTAATTTTAGTAGCATTTACTTTTGCATTATTTGGTTTCTTAATAGGATTGATGAGTTCAGATTTTGAACAAATGTCAATTATTCCAACTTTATTTATAACACCAATGGTATTTTTAGGAGGTAGTTTATACTCATTAGATATGCTCCCACCTTTCTGGCAAGCAGTTACTTACTTTAATCCAGTCGTTTATCTTGTTAATGGATTGAGATTTTCTTTCTACGGAGTTTCAGATTTTAATATTTGGATAAGTATAGGCACAATGTTTTTGTTTTTAACAATTTGTATCACTGTTGTTACTTTACTTCTTAAAAAAGGATATAAAATAAAATCTTAACTGACCCATCTCTGGGCCAGTTAAAATTACTAATATACAAGAGGAATTGTTTTATTAGAACTGTTCAGACTCTGTCGAGCCTTTCATTGCTGTCGTAGAGCTTTTTCCACTACTAATCGTATTAGAAACAGCATCAAAATAAGAAGTACCAACTTCTCTTTGATGTTTAATACTTGTGTAACCATCTTTCTCACGAGCAAATTCTTGTTGTTGAATTTTTGAATAAGCAGTCATACCTTCTTTTTTGTATTTTTCAGCTAGTTCAAAAACAGCAATATTTTGTGTATGAAATCCTGCTAGAGTTATAAATTGAAATTTATAGCCCATCTTACTTATTTCTTTTTGAAAGCTTGCAATTTCATCATCTGACAAATTTTTTTTCCAATTAAATGATGGAGAACAATTGTAAGCTAAAAGTTTTCCAGGAAACTTTTTGTGAATAGCATCTGCAAATTTTTTTGCTTCTTCAAGATTTGGTGTTGCAGTTTCGCACCAAATTAAATCAGAATATGGTGCGTAAGCTAATCCGCGAGAAATTGCTTGATCGATTCCAGCTTTTACATAATAAAATCCTTCCGGTGATCTTTCACCAGTTAAGAAAGGTTTATCATTTACATCATAATCATTTGTTATCAATTTTGCAGCATTCGCATCAGTTCTTGCTAATATAATCAATGGGACATTAGCAATATCTGCAGCTAGTCTTGCTGCTTTTAAATTTTTTATCATTGTACCTGTTGGTACAAGAACTTTCCCACCCATATGACCACATTTTTTTTCACTAGCTAATTGATCTTCAAAATGAACACCAGCTGCTCCTGCTTTAATAAATTTTTTTGAAAGCTCAAATACATTTAATGGTCCACCAAAACCTGCTTCTCCATCAGCAATAATTGGCAGCATATAATCAAGTTTTTTATTTTCTTGCATATCACCATCAGCGAGTTCCATATGTTGAATTTGATCAGCTCTTAATAATGCATTATTCATCGACTCAACTAATTTAGGAGCACTATCATATGGATATAATGATTGATCAGGATACATTTCGCCTGCACTATTGGCATCAGCTGCTACTTGCCAACCACTCAAATAAATAGCTTTTAAACCAGCTTTTGCGTGTTGGACAGCGTGATTTCCAGATAAAGAACCGAGTGTATTTACATAAGGCTCTGAATTTAATAAATTCCACAATTTAGTAGATTGCTGTTTGCTTAAAGAGTACTCAATTTTTACAGATCCTCTTAATCTTTCAACTTCTTCCGGGGCGTAGTCTCTTTTAATACCTGCAAATCTTTTTAAGTCGTATGAGACATTCTCTGCACTCATTTTAATCCTATGTTTTTAATACTACTTTTGAAATGAATAAAGTTGGATGAAATATAATTAGTTTGAGTCTTTTAGGGTCTCAACTAGATCTTTCATTCCACTTGAACCCCAATCACAATGATCATCTCTCATGTAGATTCCTCTACTATTATGTATAGCAAGGTCTTCTTGATTTATGATTTGAGCCTCATTTTTTATATTTTTTAATTTTTCGTCCATGTAAATTTTATAATTTACAAAATTTACAAAATCTATAAAAAAGCAAAAAATACTTGTAAATTGAGGAAAAAAAATGTAAAAATTAATTTACAAAATTTACAAATAGAAAATATGAGTCAATTAAATTTAAAAATTGGGCCAAAAATCAAGGCTTTTAGACGTCAAATGGGTCTTCAAGCTAATAAATTAGCTGATGATTTGGGTATTTCTCCAAGTTATTTAAATCTAATAGAAGGAGGTAAAAGAAAAATAGATGGAGACCTTCTTTTAAAGATTTGTGAAAAATTAAATATTGAGCTCTCACATCTCACATCAAAAACAGACATAAATTTAGAAAACACTTTATCAGAAATTTTGGATGATAAATTATTTGAGGATTTAGATATTTTGGGTCCAGAGGTTAAAGATTTAGTTAGTACTAATCCAAAAATTGGTAAAGCAATTGTAAGGCTGGGAGACATTCTTAAAAAGAAAGATCATGAATTAGTAAATAGAATAGAAAAAATATCTGGCAAAATCGTTGATAATAGAAAAAATTCTTTTCCAGGAGAGGTTATTTCAGATTTTCTTCAGGAAAATAAAAATTACTTTCCAAAATTGGAGGAATTTGCAAATCAAGTTTTTGAAAAAGTTCAAAAAAATAATCGAACTAGATATATTGCATTGTGTGATTATTTATTGTCAGAATATTCAATTACTGTAAAAGACGTTATTCCTGAAGAAGATAAGCCATTTTCAAAAATTTATAATAAAAATAAAAAAGAACTTTTACTTAGTGATTATAGTTCGCTTGAAACTAAAAAACTTCATGCTGCTGCTCAAATAGCTCAAGAAGGAGCAAATAAAGAAATTGAGGATTATTTATCTAATTTTTCTTTTCCCACAGAAGAATCTAAGAAATTATCAAAAGTTGCATTACTTAATTACTGTGGAGCTGCAATTTTAATGCCTTATAAATTATTTCACTCTGAGTGTAAAAAACTTAAATACGATCTTGAATTATTACAGAATACTTTTGCGACTTCTTTTGAACAGGTAGCTCATAGAGTAACCTGTTTACAAGATCCTAAATTACCAGGAATACCATTTCATTTTTTAAGAGTTGATATGGCAGGTAACATATCTAAAAGATTTTCATTGTCTGGAATCGAAATTCCAAGATATGGCGGAGCATGTCCAAGATGGAACGTTTATTCCGCTTTTACAAGGCCAGGTGTCATTCAAGCAGCAGTTAGTAAAATGACAAATGGCGAAAAATATGTTTGTATTGCTAGAACAGTTGAAAAAGGTATAGGTAGATTTGGTCAGTCAAAAAGCATTTTATCAATTGGTTTAGGTTGTGAAGCAAAATTCGCGAAAGATTTTGTTTATACTGAAAATGTAAGTATAAATGATAAATCAACAGAAATTCCAATCGGTGTGTCATGTAGAACCTGTGATAGATTAGACTGTTCACAGAGAGCTTTTCCCCCACTACATAAAAAATTTGATGTAGATATAAATACGAGAGGCGTATCTGTTTATGTTGGAGATAAAAATAAATAAAATAACTAAATGATAAAATTTGTTATTCCAGCAATTATAATTTTTTTAATTGTTTTATTTTGGGAAAAAATAAATGATAAAATTTATCAAAAATTTAAGATCAGAATAAATTATATTGGAATTTTAATTCTTATTTTTATAATCGGGACTATTCTTCTATTATTATATTTTTAAATTTATGAGAGATTTTAATATTAATAAATATGAATTAACTGAAACGGAAGGTATTTTTACTTTAAAAAATATAAACACAACTATAGGATTTGTTCGATTTAATAATGTTGGTGAAGTAGAATATATTTTTGTTAATCCACTTTTTAGAAAAAGAGGCATCGCTAAAAAATTACTTAGATTAGTAAAAAATAAAACTGGAAAAAATATAATATTTCAAAAACCTATAAGTCCATTAGGAACGAAACTTTTAAAGTCATTAGAAAAATGGAATTAAAAAAAAAATTAAAACCTCGAATAAAAGCTAGATTGAGAAAGATGGGGCTAAAAACAAAATTAAACCCGCAAATTGGAGCCCGTATCAGAAAAAATAAAGAAATTATTAATAAAAACATAGATAATTTTTTTGATTGGATAAAAGGAGCACAATTAATTGAATTGAAAAAATGTAATGTAAATGAGGATCCTGTCAGACCAGAATTGGATAATGTTTTTAGAAGAAGTTATGGAAGAAAGATTTATGGTGTTAAGTACATGGGTGAAATTCATGCTGTTATGTGTTTTGCATACACTAATGAAGTTCCAAAAAATGTTAATGAATTAGATAAATTTAGTCACGATGCTTTTTTGCAAAGTGCTCAAAGAGATCAAAATGTAGGTCAAATCGCTATTGCTTATACAGTATGGTCAAAAAAAAAAGGAGGTGGAAAATTAATTGTTAATGAGGTTTTTAAAAAGATAAAAAAATCTAATCATCTTAATAGACTTGTCACCTTGTCACCTTTAACTGATATGGCAACGCGTTTTCATACAAGTAATGGTGCAAAATTAATACAAGTAAATGACACAACTCAGAATTTTGAATATATAGTATTAAAATAAATCTGATTCGTAAAAATGAAAAAATTATTCATCATTTTAATTTCAATTTTTTTCAATATAAGTTTTTTGTTCGCTGATGAAAGAGCTTTGGAATTAAATCGATTATTTGATGAACTAAAAATTAAAGACAAGGATATGAGCTTAAAAATTGAGCAAAAAATTTGGAAAATTTGGAGTACACATCCTGATGATAATAAATTAACTTCAATGCTAGCTGTTGGATCTGACTTTGTTAATAATAAAAAATATTTTAAAGCTATAGAAACTTTTACGAAAGTCATTGATTTAGATCCAAATTGGGCAGAAGCTTGGAATAAACGAGCAACTGTTTTTTATATAGTTGGTGATTTTAAAAAATCTCAAGACGACATTAATAAAGTTTTAAAACTTGAAAAAAGACATTTTGGGGCTTTAGCTGGTCAGGGCTTAGTAAATATAAAACTTGAAAATTACGAAAAAGCTATAGCTAGTTATGAGGAAGCTGTAAAAATATATCCCTCTATGAATTCACCCAAAATAATGATAAAACAACTTAAAGAGTTAATAAAAAAGCAATCAATATAGATGATAAGTTACTTAATCCCATTTATAATTTTAATATTAATTGTAGTTTTTGTTCATGAGTATGGTCATTATTATTTTGCAAAAAGATATGGTGTGGGTGTAACTGATTTTTCAATAGGATTTGGTAAAGAAATTTTTGGTTGGAACGATAAATCTGGAACAAGATGGAAAATATGTTGGATACCTTTGGGGGGTTATGTAAAATTTTTTGGAGATAGAAATGTTTTTTCTCAAGCTGATCAAGAAAAACTTCTTAAGAAATATAACGAAAGTGATCAAAAAAAATTATTCGTTTTAAAACCTCTCTATCAAAGAGTTTTGATTGTTTTTGGTGGACCATTGGCAAATTTTATTTTAGCTTTATTAATTTTTTTCTTCACATATACATTTGTTGGTAAAGATTTTACACCTGCTGTTATTAATGAAGTTCAAAAGGATAGTCCAGCAATGATAGGAGGTCTTAAACAAGATGATATTATATTGGAAATTGATGGTAGCAAAGTTCAGAGTATAATGGATGTTTCTAAGTATATCACGATGTCATCTTCTGAAATAATTGATTTTAAGGTCAAAAGATCTTATGAAGAAATAATTTTAAAGGTAAAACCTAATATAGTCCTAAGTGAGGACAACTTAGGAAACAAGATTAATAAAAGGATGGTGGGTATTAAATTAGGTGCATATAATAATGAAATTAATCATGTAAAATTGGGACCTGCAAAAGCAATTTTTTTTGCTGGCTATGAAGTTTATTACGTAAGTATTTCTTCCTTAAAATATATCGGAAACATGATTTTAGGAAAGGCTGATACTTCTCAGTTAGGGGGACCAATTAGAATTGCAAAAATTTCAGGACAAGTTGCCGAATTTGGAATTTTGGCTTTTATAAGTATGATGGCCTATATTTCAATAAGTTTGGGCTTAATTAATCTTTTCCCAATACCAATGCTGGATGGAGGTCATCTAATGTTTTATGCGTTCGAAAAACTTTTAGGACGACCATTGTCTCAAAAAACTCAGGAAGGTTTTTTTCGAATCGGCATGTTTTTGCTATTGACTTTAATGTTTTTCACAACTTTTAATGATCTAAAAGACCTGGGTTTATTTTCTTAATTTATAAAGTTAAAACATCAAATAACCCTTATAAATCAACGCTTATTGAAGGATTTACAACATATTGTGTATAACTTTTTATTATATACTAAAAAAAGTCTTGATTTATCAATGCTTTTGAGAAAAATAGTAAATAACCTAATAAATCGGAGCTAAAATGAATAAAAAACAATTAGTTGTTAAACTTTCAGGTGCTTTAAATCTAAGTAAAGCAGATGCTGAAAGAACTTTTGACACAATTACAAATACTATACTGGATGCTTTAAAAGCTGATGACTCAGTAAAAATTGCTGGATTTGGCACTTATAAAGTAGCTAAAAGAAAAGCAAGAGTTGGAAGAAATCCTAGAACTGGTGAGCAAATACAAATTGCTGCGTCTCAAAAGGTTAAATTTTTACCCGCTAAAGCTTTAAAAGAAGTTTTCAACCGATAATAAACATTTACAGCCTTAATACTTTGATGTGTTAAGGCTGTTTCTATATGCAAATATTGCATATCAAATTTTCCTAATCAACGTTAGTTTTTAAAGTTAATAAAAATATAAGAGCTTCTTAAAACAGGGAGGTCTTATGACTAAATTATTAAAAAAAATAAGTGCACCGCTTATTAGTTTAATTTTTTTATTGAACATGAGTAGTGCAGGTATGGCAGAAACGACCGTTTCTGCAGAAGTAGGGTTTATTTTTAATACCTTACTTTTCTTGATTTGTGGATTCTTGGTCATGTTTATGGCAGCAGGGTTTGCAATGCTAGAGTCAGGTATGGTTACTTCAAAAAGTGTATCCGTAATCTGCGCAAAAAACATAGGTTTATTTTCAATTGCAGGAATAATGTTCTGGCTAGTTGGTTATAATCTTGCTTATGGAATCGATCCAGGTGGGTATATTGGAAAATTCATTCCATGGGCTGATGGTAGTAAAATAGATACTGGTTATTCTGACGGTTCAGACTGGTATTTCCAAATGGTATTCTGTGCAACTACAGTATCAATTGTATCAGGAACAATGGCTGAAAGAATTAAGTTATGGCCATTTTTTACATTCGCTGCAGTTCTTTCAGGAATTATTTATCCAATCGTAATGGGTTGGCAGTGGGGTGGAGGCTGGTTAGCAACCATGGGCTTCTCTGATTTCGCCGGTTCAACACTAGTACACTCAACTGGAGGTGCAGCTGCTTTAGCTGGTGCTATGATAATAGGACCTAGACTTGGAAGATTTACAAAGTCTGGTGCTCCAGCTCCTCTAAAACCTTTTGCAGCTTCATCAATTCCATTAGTTACAATTGGTGTATTTATTTTATGGTTAGGTTGGTTTGGATTTAATGGTGGTTCGCAATTAGCTATGGGAACTGCTGCTGATGCAATCGCTGTATCTAAAATCTTTATTAATACATTTTTAGCTGGTGCTGGTGGAGTAATAGGTGCTGCAATTATCACAAGATTACATTTTGGTAAAACTGATGTAGTGCAAATGTTAAATGGATGTATTGGTGGATTAGTATCAATAACAGCCGAGCCTTTATTACCATCTCCTTTCGCAGCAATTTTAATTGGTGCAGTAGGTGGATTGATTGTAGTATATGGAACTAAACTATTGTTTTCATTACAAATTGATGATGTAGTTGGTGCTGTACCTGCTCACTTATTTGCCGGTATCTGGGGTACTTTAATAGTACCTGCAACAAACACTGGTGCAAATTTTAGCACTCAGTTGATAGGTGTATTATCAGTAAATATATTTGTTTTCATTGTGGCTTACATTGTGTTTAGCCTTATTAAAGCAACTATTGGCCTTAGGTTAAGTAAAGAAGGTGAAACCAAAGGTACTGATGTTACTGAAACTGGTGTAATTGCTTACGCAATAAGAGACTAATTGCATGCAATAAGGGGTTCTTCGCTCTCTGTGTATCAAATTACTCAACGGAGAACCCCCTAATAAATGCTTCCTCTAAGTTAGTTAGTTAACAAAATAAAACCCCCTTCCCTCAAAGGGGGTTTTTTTATTTAGCAAATACTTTTAAAGTATGTAAAACTTCTTCCGCATGGTCTTTTACTTTGACATTTTTCCAAGTTTTTAAAATCTTACCTTTTTTATCGATTAAAAAAGTTGATCTTATAAGACCCATAAATTCACGTCCCATAAACTTTTTCTTACCCCATACTTTATATTTCTTAATAATTATTTGATTTTCATCTGATAAAAGATCAAATCTAATATTATATTTTTTTTTGAACTTTTGATGGCTTAAAATATTATCTTTTGAAATACCAAAAACTTCACAATTTAGTTTTTTAAATTTAGGTAGTAACTTATTAAAATCCTTTGTTTCTAATGTGCATCCTGGGGTGTCGTCTTTAGGATAAAAATACAGAACTACAAATTTGCCAGACAAGCTTTTTAGATCAAAGTTATCTTTGTTTGTAGATAGTGATTTAAAAATTGGAGCTTTCATATTTTAAGTTCTTTTACAATATCTTCAAAAACTTTTATTGGTGTTAATTTTTTCATTCCTTTTCTATCTCTTAATCGATAGTTATCTGGTAAACCATCTGGTCTCAAAATCTTTATTTTACTGTATCTTAATTCTTTTATTGGATCATTTGCTATTAATCCAAAGCTTTTGATGTTTAGAGCGGCAGCAAGATTGAGTGGACCAGAATTATTTCCAACAAAAAAATTGGAATTTTTTAAAGCTAGTATTATACCTGTTAATTTTTTATGAGAGCAATTTATAAAAAAATTTTTATTTGATAAATTAATTATTTTATCTGCCAAAAATGATTTCTGAGGTCCACTTATTAAGTAGATATAATCAAACAATTTTCTTTTATATAACAAATTTGATAGTTCAACAAAATCTTCTTCATACCACATTTTATAATCTTCGAATGAGTCAATTCCAAATGCAATTTTTTTTCCTTTAATTAATAAATCTTTATTTTCATTTTCAAATTTAGATGTCTTAATTTCAATTTCAGGATACAGATTTTCAATTTTTATTGAATTAATTTTTAAAAATTTTTGAGATTGTTCTGTATATGTATTTTTCCAATCTTCGTCAGTAAGAAAATTTCTACATGTAAGCCATTTTTTTTGATTACCTATTCCTGGGCCAATAATATTTTTTATTCCTAATAATTTTGCTGCAATTGCAGGTTTATTTACTTTATCAAGTATATAGACATAATCATATTTATTTTGAAAATAAATTTTCATTAATTTTAAAACATCAATCCAATAATTTATTCCTTTTCGAAAATCATTATAAAATACTTTATTAATATGACCTATATCTGCAAAAATATTTTGTGCTTGTGTCTTTTTTCTAACAATTAAATCAATTTGTTCATTGTGATGATCACTGATTGCCTTAATATAAGGTAATTGCCAAATTAGATCCCCAAGTTTATGATGAGTGTAAACTATGCAGATTTTTTTATTCATAAAAATCTAATTTTATATCTTTTCCTCTTTTGAAATTTTTATAATCTAATCCTGATATAGGATATTTTTTTTTTGATCTCTCTAAAGATACACTAATTTTATTTGTATTAACAAATGTTAACTCAATATCGTTGGGAAACCCACTAGAGTTAATTTCTTTATAATTATTTGCATGTATATGAATTAATTTTAAATACTTATTTTCAACAATAAAACTTTCAATTTGTTTTAAATTTTTTTCTAAGTCGTGAAACTCAATTATCAAAGAAACTAATTTGTCAGATTTATCACTTATATCCGACAAAACTTCATATTCATTACCCTCAATGTCTACTTTTAAAAATATACCTTCTTGATCAGAAAGCAAACTTAACATTGATATTTCATTATCTTTTTTTGATCGTTTTACTACTTTTTGAAGAAAGTGCTTATTTTCATTTTTAAAGAATATTTTGTAGTTAAAATAATCAAATATTTTTATAATTTTGTTCAAACTAAGTTTTTTTAATAAAAAAAAGTGCAAGATATCTTTCACAAATCTTTTTAACCAAAAAACTTTATCAATTGTATGATCGTAAGCATCAATGTGACAATTCTTATTTAATCTTTTGAAATCTTTTTCAAATTTCCAATCATCACTTAAACCACAAGTAATAATTCTTTTTGTTAATCTTATAGAGTCCTTATGTATTACATATCCGCCATCTGAATTTGGCCCAATTCTCATCAAATTGTATATTTCTACATCGTACGGTTTAAGAAAAAGTGGAAGCATATTTAAATTGTAATTTTATATATTTTTTATATTAATCATTAAATGAAAATTAAGTCAGTACAAACATTAGTTTCAGAGGCTCTTGAAGACATTAAAACTATTACTTCTGATGAAGCGCTTAAAATGTACAGTGAAAACCAGTGTAATCTAATTGATATTAGAGATATCAGAGAACTTCAAAAAGAAGGTCGAGTTGAAGGTGCCAGCCATATCCCAAGAGGAATGTTAGAATTTTGGTTAGATCCAAATAGTCCATACTTTAAAGAGGGAAAACTAGATATGAACAAAGAGATGGTTTTATTTTGTGCTGGTGGTTTAAGATCAGCTTTAGCGGCTAAGACTTTAGATGAAATGGGATTTAAAAAAGTATCACATATAGACGGTGGTTTTGGAGCTTTAAAGCAAAGTAAATTTAAAATTATCTAAGACTTTATTTCCTCTAAAGCATAATCCAATCTATCTTGGCCCCAAAAAATTTTGTTATTTACAACAAAGGTAGGGGCACCAAAAATATCTTTATCAAAGGCATCTTTGGTTAACTTTTTTAATTCATCCTTAATTTTTTGATCTTTAATACCAGCATTAAATGAATTTTGTTCAATCTCACAATCAAGAAGAATCTTTTTCACATTGGTCTCTAAGGATATATCAATGTTATTTTTCCAATATGAGTCAAAGCACACATCAAAAAATTTATCTTTTTTATTTTTATCGATTAAAATAAATCCTCTCATAAGATTTAGAGTATTAATTGGAAATTTGTCATTCCATTTAAAGGAGATATTATTTTTTTTAGCTATTAGATTACAATCATTTTTCATATTTTTCATTTTACGTTCATTAAAAGCTGGTGCAGTTATTCCACCTAATTTATGAAGACCACCCAATAAAACAGCTTTATATTTAAAATTATTTCTTTGATTCAGACTCACTATTTTCTTATGTGCTAAATACGAATAAGGACTTATAAAATCAAAATAGAAATCAATTAACTTATTCATATAAATTGATATTTTTTGCGTAAAATATTCTTATTAACCAATAAATAAGCACACCTAAAGGACCAATCAAATAAGTAATAATTAATGGAAATGCTAATAAAACTTTATTGATTAAAAATTTTTGGGAGTCTTTGACCATCCATCCACCAACAAATAAATTTATTGAAACGAAATGTATCCAGAATAGTATTAGAAAAAGTTTATTTGAAAAAAGATTTGTTAAATATGATATACCCAAATAAAGCTCAAAATTTCCAATAAAGTCAAATGAACTTAAATAAGATTTATATAAAACAAATATGTATGTTCCGCCTAATAATAAAAAAGGAAAAATTGAAGTTACAAAATATTTACCAAGATTAGATGACGGAAAAAAAATTAATAACAGCCAAAATGGCAATACACCTAAATTCACCCAAAAATAGAGAATTTCTATTGTAAAAAAAGCATAAATTTGTTCGATCATATTAATTTGTATTATAATAAATCTTACAATGATTCCTATAAGAAATAAGAAAAAATCTTTAAGTGCGACTGTAGATGAAATGAGAAATTTTTCATTAGCATATGTAGAAAAGTATGCCCCTTCCAAACAACAGCTTAGAACATATTTAATAAAGAAATACCTTAAATCCACGATAACAAATGTCAGAAAACAGGATGTGATTGATTTAATTGATGTTGTTTTATCAGATTTAGAGAAAAATAGATTTATAAATGATAAATTTTACTCAGAGAGTAAAGCAAAGAACATGATTCAAAGAGGTAATTCAATAAATAAAATAAGAAATTATTTAGTCGGCAAAGGTATTAATGATAAATATATAAAAGATACTGTTAATAAAATAAATGAAAATAATTCTGATCAAGATTTTTTTTCGGCTATTAAGGTATGTAAAAAAAAGAAAATAGGTCCAGCAAGAACTGAAGAAAATCGTTCTTTATTCTATAAAAAAGACATATCTTTGTTAGCTAGAAATGGATTTGATTATGAAACATCCAAAAAAGTTATGGAATTACAAAAAAATGATTTTTTAAAGATTATCAAACTTCTTTGATTTCTTTTTTTTTTCCTCTTCAATTAGATAATTGATTTTGTTTTTTATGTAATTTCTAACATATATGAAAACTAATAGGCCAAAAATTGATACAGATATAATGATAATCAAAATTGTTCTAATTTGTTCATCCATTATAAAATATTTTTACTCTTTAAAATTAAACCAGGATTTCTGAAATCTTTTTTTCCATATATGATCTCTTTTCCCTCTAGATCAGTTATTTTACCACCAGCATGTTTTAAAATTGCATGGCCTGCCGCTATATCCCATTCATAAGCTCTTGGGTCTGCAACATATCCATCATATTCACCAGCTGCAATAACACAAAATTTTAGAGAACTTTTCATTTTTACACATCTGTTTACTTTTAATTTTTTATGTATTTTCTCAATTTCTGGCTTTTTATTATTTGAATAGACTACAAACTTAATATCATCTTTGTTAAAATTTTTTGAACTATTTAACTTGATTGTTTTATTATTAGTAAGCTCAAAGGCACAATTTATTCCGTAAGAGTAAAACATTCTTTTTTTTGAAGGTGCATAAATCAACCCTGCAACTGGTTGTTTATCAATTATTAATCCAGCATTTATAGTAAATTCTTCTAGATTATTTATATAATCATAAGTACCATCAATAGGATCTATTAACCAAAAATCTTTCAAATCTTCTTTTGATTTATTATCTGGAGTTTCTTCAGAAATTATTGGTAATTCTGGTGTAATTTCTTTTATTCTATTCGTTATGATTTTATTCACTTCGATATCACCATTGCTAACAGGTGTATTATCAGATTTGATCCTTTGAATTAATCCTTTGTTTCTTAATTGTAATGATATTTCTCCAGCATGTAAAAAAGTATTAATTAAATCCTCAACAATATTTTTAATATTCAACTTAGTCATAAATTTTTACCAACTCTACATTTTTGGCATTAATTACTTTTTTTCCAACATTTTCAAAATTAACTGTTACTTTTTCATGAATAATTGATTGAACTTGACCAACTCCCCATTCCTTGTTTAGCGGATTTTTCACTTTGTCACCTGGCTCATAATCTAAAATCATTTAATTTAACTTATATTAGAAATAAGTATAAATACCACTAAATGAATAAAGAAATAAATTCTATAGGAATTAATAAAAAAACATCAGATACCACTGTTGTTGTGGCAATGTCAGGAGGAGTAGACTCCTCAACAGTAGCCGGTATGATGAAAAAAGAAGGTTATAAAGTTATAGGTATCACTCTTAAACTTTATGATGATAGAAAAGAAGTTGCAGCCTCTAAACAGTGTTGTTCTGGACAAGATATTATGGATGCTAAAAGAGTAGCGAACAAGTTAGATATAGAGCATAAAATTTTATATTATCAAAATAAATTTAAACAAGGTGTTATTGACAACTTTGTTGAAAGTTATCTGAAAGGTGAAACACCAATACCATGTGTTCAATGTAACCAAACTGTTAAATTTAAAGATTTGTTTGAAGTTTCAAAGGATTTAAAAGCTGATGCATTAATTACAGGTCATTATGTTAAAACTATAATATCAAATAATACTACCAACATGTATAGAGCAGTAGATGAAAATAGGGATCAAAGTTATTTTTTATTTAATACTACAAGACAACAATTGGATTATTTGAGATTTCCATTAGGAAATCTTCTCAAAGACGAAACTAGAACTATTGCAAAAAAATTAGATTTAAATGTTGCTGATAAACCTGATAGTCAAGATATATGTTTTGTGCCTAATGGTGATTACGCATCTGTAATTCAAAAATTTAGACCCGACTCATTTCAAAAGGGAAATATAAAAAATTTAGATGGTAAAGTGATTGGAGTTCATGATGGAATAATAAATTTTACAATTGGTCAAAGAAAAGGAATTAAAGTATCAGATAAAGAGCCATTATATGTAATAAAAATTAATTCAAAAAAAAATGAAATCATAGTTGGTCCTAAAGAATATTTGGGAAAAAAAAAGATCTCACTAAAAAATGTTAATTTGTTAGTTGATAAAAAGGAATTTGAATCTAGTATTTTTGTTAAAGTAAGATCGACAGGAAACCTTTTGGAGGCTAAAGTAAATTTTAGTGACCAAAATGATGCGATGGTTAATCTTAAAGATCCAGAAGATGGCATATCACCTGGGCAAGCATGCGTATTCTATAATAAAGATAATCTAGGTTTTAAAGTTTTAGGAGGTGGCTGGATAAAGGAATAAGCTATTTTTTCTTATTCTTTTTTCGAGCTCGTCTTTTTTTAGAGCCCATTTTTCTACGGCCTCTATGTTTCTTTGGGTAACTCATTAAATCCTTTTCATTAATTGATTGAATTTTTGATATGGATATAGCATTGTCCTTAAAGCATATCAATATTTTATGGGAAAATCTTTTAAAACATTTTTAAAACATACCGCGAAAGATTTTCATAATCAGTCAGTAAATCCTCCAGTTGTTAGAGCTTCAACGATAATTTTTAAGTCAATGCAGCATATTAGAAAGACACAAGCGAAAGCGCAAAAAAATCCAATTGGTGGGCATTATGATTATGGTCGACAAGGAACCTCTACAACATATATATTACAAAAAATTCTTACTAAACTTGAGGAAAGTTATCATGTATTTACAACACCAACAGGTTTTGGTTCTGTTTTTTTAGCAATATTCAGTGTTGTGAGGCCAGGAGATGAGATGTTGGTTGCTGATCCTGTTTATAGTCCAACAAGGATTTTGACAAAAGATTATTTAAAAGATTTTAATATTAAAACAATTTTTTACAATCCACACAATTTAAAAACACTTGAAAAAAATATTACAAAAAAAACAAAATTAATTTTTGTTGAAAATCCAGGTAGTAACACATTTGATTTTCAGGATTTAGGAAAAATTATTTCAATAGCCAAAAAAAATAAAATTTACACTGTAATAGATAATACATGGGGAACACCTTATTATTTAAAACCAATCAAGTTAGGTTTTGATATGTCAATTGTTTCGGCAACTAAATATTATTCAGGACATTCTGATGTTATGGGAGGAAGTTTGGCTGTTAATAAAAAAGTTTTTCCAAAAGTAAAAGCTGCTGAGAAAATAACTGGTTTAAGACTAGGTCCAGATGATGCATATTTGATAACAAGAGGCTTAAGAACTTTAGATATTAGATTGGATCGACATAGGGAAAATGCAAAAAAAATTGCAGCTTTTTTAACTAAGAATAAAAGAATAAAACTTTTATATCCATATAAAAAAGACTCATTAAATTATAGAATGTGGAAAAGATATTATTCAGGCGCTTCTGGTCTCATGGGGTTAAAAATTAAATCCAGAAATATAAATTCAGTCAGAAAGTTTGTAAATTCACTAAAACTATTTGGATATGGATACAGCTGGGGTGGTTTTGAAAGTTTAGTTTTACATCAAGAGTTTAGAGAAAATGGAAATAGAAGATTTATGAATTTAGCTAAAGATGAACATCTTGTAAGATTACACATTGGTTTAGAGGACCCCAATGACTTAATTGCAGATATTAAACAGGCATTAAGACACTTAAGATGATAGCAGAAAATTTTTTTAAATCTAAAACAGCAATCATAACTTTATTTGCCGCATGTTTTGTCGTCTTAATATCATTGGGAGTGAGACAAGTTTTTGGTTTATTCTTTATTGATTTTAATGAAAGCTTAAATATTAGCAATACATCATTTGGATTAGCAATTGGAATACAAATGTTAATGTGGGGCTTAACAGGTCCAATTTTCGGAGCAATTGCTGATAGATATGGAGGACATGTAGCCATCATTTCTGCATTCATATTTTATACATTAGGTGTATATTTTTTATATACAGGACCAAACACTGGTATTTTTTTTCAAATTCATATGGGTCTTATGATTGGTATTGGACTTGGAGGTACTGCAATAAGTATTCCAATGTCAGTTGTTGGTAAACATTTTCCACTGTCAACAAGAACAATTGCGATGAGTATTGTCACTGCAATTGGATCGTTTGGTTATTTTCTTTCACCAATTTTTACAACTTTTTCTTTAAAAGAATATGGTTGGAATTATACTTTATTTATTTTTACTTTGTTTTTAATAACAGGTTTAGTTGCCGCTTATTTTGTAAGATCTCCATCTGCAACTGAGAGTGTAGAAAAAACCTCAGACCAATCATTTAAAGAAGCTTTAAATGAAGCTTTTAAAACAAAAAGTTATATTTTGCTGGTATCAGGTTTTTTTGTTTGTGGTTTTCATATCACCTTAGTTGGAACACATGTTCCAAAATATGTAATAGACAGAGGTTTAGAAGATTGGACTGCTGCCGCAATTTTATCATTAATTGGTTTGTTTAATATTTTTGGTTCCTTATTAAGTGGATATCTTTCAGCAAAAATGAGTAAAAAGATTATTCTTAGTGCAATTTATTTTTTAAGAGGAATTTCTATTATTCTTTTTATATTTACACCTGCAACTAATATAAGTGCGTTTTTATTTGGAGCAAGTTTTGGTTTTTTATGGCTTTCAACAGTTCCAGCTACTAGCGGTATTGTGGCACACATGTTTGGAACTAAATATTTGGGTATGCTCTATGGGATAGTTTTTTTAAGTCATCAAATAGGATCTTTTTTTGGTGCATATTTAGGAGGATTATTTCATGATCTGTACGGATCATATGATTATGCGTGGTATTTAGCAATTGCTTTATCTGTATTCGCAGCAATAATACATTTACCAATTAAGGAAGAACCAGTTTTGAGATTAAAAACAGAATAAATTGAACAGATTAAATCAATTAACGGAAATACATCAGTCAGGAAAACCGTATATTATTTATAAATCTCAGAAAGGATTTAATCTTTATACAGATTTTTCAAAAAAAATTATTTTAAATAACAAAAATATTAAGAGTTTTTTGAGTAAAAAATACAAAAAAAAAATAAAAAATACTGATCTCTTTATTGGTTTTTTTGGATATGAACTTTTAAATAATCTAATTGATATAAAGATTCCAAAACAAAAAAATTTAAATTTCCCTAAAGGAATTTTTTATAAACCAGAAAAAATAATTAAACTTAGTAAGAAGATTAATTATAATAAAAAAACCTTTGAATCAGGAAATTTTAAAATAAATATTAATAAAAAAAACTATACAAAAATATTCAATAAATTTAAGAAAAAAATCAAAAGTGGTGAAACTTATCAAATTAAGATTTGTACTAAATACAAAACTAATTCAAAAATTAATCCACTAGACTTTTTTTCAAGATTATCTAGTACCAATTTAGCTCCAGAGGCTTTTATGATAAAAGATAATAATTATTCAATAATTAGTTGTTCACCTGAAAATTTGATAAATAAAAAAGGAGTTGATATATCAACAAAGCCAATAGCTGGCACTGTAAAAAAAACAAAATATATAGATAAAACGAAAGCGTTAAATTATTTTAGAAATAATCTAAAAGAGACCAAGGAACATAATATGATAGTTGACATGGAAAGAAATGATCTATCTAGAATTTGTAAGGTTGGCTCCGTAAAATTGTCAAGAAACAAAATTGTTGAAGAATATAAAGATCTTTTTCATTACGTAAGCCTAATTAAAGGCAAATTAAAAAAAAATATCAATAATTTAGATATAATTAAAGCAATGATGCCAGGTGGTTCAGTTATTGGGTGTCCCAAGATAAGTACACTTAATCTTTTAAATAAACAGGAAAAAGAAAATAGAAATATTTATACGGGTAGTTTTGGTTACATAAAATTTAATGGTGACATGAGGTTTAATATAATAATACGATCAATTCTAAATTATAAAAATATATCTGAAATCTCAGTAGCCTCAGGCGTTGTCGTCGATAGCAACGCAAACCATGAATTTCATGAAAATTTTATTAAAGCTAAAGCTCTGATAGATTTATTCTAATGATTTACGTGATTGATCATAACGATTCTTTTACTCACAATGTGGTACATCAATTTGCATTATTTGATACAGTTGAGTGTGATCAGTATAGTAAAATAAGTGAAAAAAAAATTAAACAAGCATCAACAATAGTTTTTTCACCTGGACCAGGAAATCCAAAAAATTACCCAATTACTTCTAAAATTTATAAAAAATTTAAGGGAAAAAAAAAGATGATAGGTATTTGTCTAGGATTTCAACATATTTTATTTTGTGAGGGTGCAAAAATTATTGAACAAAAAAAAATATATCATGGTTTTCAATCAAATATAAAAGTTATTAACAATAAATCTTTATTTAAAAAAGGGAAAATATTCAAAGTTGGTAGGTATCATTCTTTAAAATTAAAAGAACCTTTTAAAACTAATAATTTTGAGATAACTATGAGATGTTTAACTTCAAAAGTTGCGATGGCTTTTGAAAATAATAAGGAAAAAATTTATGGATTTCAATTTCACCCAGAATCTTTTTTAACAGTCAATGGCAATTTACTTATTAAAAAAATCTTATCAGCTTAAAGATTTAAAACAGGTAGAATTCAATGATCTATGGGGAGATCACGGAATTTTTACCACAATGTGGATTTTTGGAAAACCAGCAAAAATATTATTCTTTGATAGCCATTTAAGAAATTTAATTTCATCGTTAAAAAAATATCAAATAAAAAAAAAATCTTTAAAAGCAGATATCTTAAAAATAATTAATTTAAATTTATCTAAAAAGAAAAAATATAATCATTTACTTAGAATTGCCGTAAATAAGAAAATTATATCAATTTCTTTAAGAAAAAGAGTAAAACCTAAATTAAATTTTAATCTAAAGTTAGCAAAAATAAAAAGAGAAAAGCCTCAATTTAAAAATCTTAAATATAAAAAAATACTATCATATCTATCTAAAATGGATAATTCTCAATCAGATATTGCTCTTGTGTCAAATAAAAGAATCTTAGAAACCGGAACTTCAAATTTATTATTTGTCAAAGATAAAAAATTCTTTACACCAAAAAAAGATTATTATGAGGGAAATACTTATAAATTTTTTAGAAAAAAAATAAAAAGAATAACAAAAAAAGATATCTTATTAAAAGAGATTAAAAATTACGATGAAATCTTACTTTTAGGTTCTGGTAAGGGTGTCACTTCAGTTAGAACTATTCATCAGACTAAATGGAAAAGAAAGAATTTGAAAAATTTTAGAATTCTTTCAAAACATTTTGATGATGCAATAAAGAAATGTAATTCCTATAAATTTTAAAAATGAAAGACCCCAATAACCCTTGCATATTTTGTGATATCAAGAAAAGTGAATGCGTTCATGAAAATAAATTAGCTTACGCAAGTTACGACTCTTATCCAGTCACAGAACACCATTGTTTAATTATTCCTAAAAGACATATAAAAAATTATTTTGATTTATCTAATGATGAATTAGTTGCCTGTAATGAACTTATTCAAATTGTAAAAAAAGAAATTATAAACAAAGATCCGACAGTTAAAGGATTCAATTTAGGTACAAATATTGGAAAAGTTTCTGGTCAATCAATTTTACATTGTCATCTTCACCTGATTCCCCGTAGAGAGGGTGATGTTGATAATCCTCAAGGGGGAGTGAGGTCTGTGATCCCAAATAAACAACATTATAAAAGAAATAATTAGGCTGTTATTAATGACAAATTGACCCTAGTTTGAGGTTGCACTATAAACTCAACTATATATAAAACTTAAAAAATTAATTCAAAATTAAACAAAAAAGGCGGAAATGTTTAGTAATAATCCATTTTCAATTTTATCTGAAACAATCTCACCCTTTGCAATGCAGTCTTTTATTATTGCGATGGTTTTATTGATTGCAATTGGAACAATCATACAAATGATACATCATAAAAATCTGACTTACTTTTTTAATAACGCCAAAAAAGCAAAACTTTCTGCAACAAAAAAGTTAGGTGTAGGAGAAAAGGTTTCTGTCATTGCTAAAACAACAGTTGTTGATATTGGAACAACCTCTGAACTAGGATTTGGTAAAAGAAGACTTGCACATGTTCTTGGAATGTATGGAACTATTTTGTTCTGGGTTTCCTCGGCTATGTTAGTTTTTTGTTATACAGGTGCTGATAAATCAAATTCAGAAACTTGGTCAATGCTTTGGCATGCGGGGGCAATTTTAACTTGTATAGGTGGATATTGGTTTTGGTTTTTTTTAAGAGTTGATGTATCTGCAGAGGCACATCCTTGGTACAGAATTATTAAAGCAGATTTATTTGTTCTAGCTTTACTTGCTTGTGCATCTTTTGGATTAGCGTGGTCTTATACTCAATTTAATGGTCAAATAGGTTTATCATTTTTATTTTTAATTTTGTTTGTAGCAGCTAATCTGATTTTATTCGGAGGTGTTTATTGGTCTAAATTTGCTCATATGTTTTATAAACCTGGAGCAGCAATACAAAAAAATTTAGCTGAAGCTGATGGTTCAAGAGACAATTTACCTCCCCCAGCAGATGCGCCAGAGCAATTTGGCCTGGGTATAAAAAGAGAAGAGCCAAAACATTATTAATATGTTAATAGAAAAAGGAGAAAATTAAAAAATTATGTCAACTTTTGTATACATGACTAGATGTGATGGATGTGGTCATTGCGTAGATATTTGTCCATCAGATATAATGCATATTGATGAAAATATTAGACGTGCAAAAAATATTGAACCCAACTTTTGCTGGGAATGTTATTCATGTGTAAAAGCCTGTCCCAACCATGCTATTGATGTCAGAGGTTATGCAGATTTTGCACCTATGGGTCATAGCGTAAGAGTTAGAAGAGAAGAAGAAAAAGGAACTATCTCTTGGAAAATTAAATTTAGAAATGGTACTGAGAAAAATTTCGTATCTCCAATTACAACAAAACCTTGGGAAAATTTAGTAAGATCCTCTAATATGAAAGATTACGGTAGTTTTACCAGAGATTTTTCTACTCAAATGTTGTTTGGGGCAAATGAAGTGGAGCTAGGAAAGCAGTGGGCTAATAATGATCTTATTACTAATTTAAATGAAACTTATGAGCCATTTGGGACCTTAAGGAGAGGTGAACACATCACTATTCTAATTAAACAGACAAATAAGAAAATTCCTGGAGAATTTTTAGGTAGACTAGTTTTAGGAGTTGAGGACGATGCGATTAAGGTTTTTGGAGCCACAATTTACTAGTTCAGAAAAAAACTATTTTAATCAATTATAGTTTGACAATTTTTTTACTGGGTGTATTGAGGATATATAGATGCATCTTTCAAATATAAAAATTCCTCAAAAAATTTTAAATAAGAAAAGAACTTTTATTAAAACTGGAATTTTTTCGGCAATTGCTACTTGTTGGGGTGTTATCTTAGTTGGAACTTTTTTGACATTTAAATAAGTTTTACAAGAAGTTTTATTTTAGATGGAAGTTTTTTTACCCATAGCTCAAGTTATTGTTAGCCCAGTCGAAATTCTTTTACTAAGTGCGCTAGTCGGTGTTCTTTCAGGTTTGTTTGGTGTAGGTGGAGGTTTTTTAATGACACCATTTTTAATTTTTTTAGGTGTTCCTCCGGCTTATGCAGTTGCTAATGAAGCAAATAATATTTTAGCAACATCTGTCTCTGGATCTACTACTCATTGGTTAAAAAATACTTTGGATTATAAAATGGGCTTTATGATTGTAATTGGTGGTTCTATAGGAACTGCATTAGGTATTTATACTTTTAGTTATTTTAAAGGAATTGGAAAAATAGATACAGTTATTTCACTTGCTTACATGTACATACTTGCAATAATTGGAACCTTAATGCTAGTGGAGAGCCTAGGTGAAATTGATAAAGCTAAAAAAAATATTGTAGAAAGAAAAAAATTACATGTTCATTATTGGATACATGGTCTGCCTTTTAGAATGAGATTTCCAAAATCCAAGTTATATGAAAGTATTTTTACACCAATCATAATTGGTTTAGTTGTTGGGTTTATAGCTGCTATTATGGGAATAGGTGGAGCTTTTATTTTAGTTCCAGCAATGATTTATCTTATAAAAATGCCAACTAGATTAGTACCTGGAACTTCATTGTTTGTGACTATTTTTGTAAGCGTAATAGTAACTTTTTTACATTCAATCAATTATGGCTCAATAGATTTGATGTTAGTGCTATTATTAGTTGTTGGATCAATTATTGGTGTTCAAGTTGGTCAGAAATTAGGAGAGCAAATTGATAGTCATGGGTTAAAAGCATTGTTAGCAATCTTATTGCTGATTGTTGGTATTGCAATAGCATACGATACTTTTTTTGCAGAAGAGGTTTCTAATGTAATAATAAAAATACCAACTTCTGAATTAAATTTTTTCTCAAAATTTATTAAAGAATTTTCCATCGACATGCCATTCTTTTATGGGTTATTCTCGATTTTGTTTGCAGTTCTTTTAGGAATAGGTGCTGCTTTTATCAGGAGATTTTTATCTAAATTGAGAAAAAAATATATAGCAAGTCTAGCAAAGTAATTTTAGGCACTTCTGTAAAGTTTTGTCATCACAAACTCCCTGTGACCTAGAGCTTCTGCGCAAGTTAATCTACCATTGGCAACTCTTAGAGTAGTTTCTATAAGCTTATCTCCTGCTTCTGACATATTCATTTCTCTAGAAAGAATTTTTGAAACATCGCAGTCAATATGTTCACCCATTCCTTTAACTGTTAAAGGGTTAGCAGTTAATTTAACAACTGGTTCAATTGGGTTTCCAACTATATTACCTTGTCCAGTTGGAAATAAGTGAATATTAAAACCAGCTGCTGCTTGAAGAGTTACACATTCTGCAGCTGCCGAAGAGGTATCCATAAAGTATAAACCTTTACCTTTTTTAGGTTCTTCAGCCGGTTCTAGTACATCTACAAATTTACAATTCCCAATTTTTTGAAAATTACCAAATGCCTTTTCCTCAATTGTTGTTAAACCACCAGCAATATTTCCTGCTGTGGGTTGACTTTCAGAAAGATCATCTGTTGCTTCTTTTAAAATGAAATCATTATATGAGCTCCAGGTCCTCATAAATTTATCTGAAGCTTCTTTTGTAGCACCTCTTGTAGCACAAACTTTTTCAGCCCCAGTTAGTTCTGAAGTTTCACCAAAACATAAATGAACCCCTAAAGGTTCAAGTTTATCCATTAAATTTCCAACTGTGGGATTAGCAGCGAGACCTGATGTAGTGTCAGATTCTCCACATTTTACTGAGATCCACAAATCACTAATAGGACACTCTTCTCTTTGTTTTTCTGATGCCCACATAACAAACTCTTGAGCTTTTTTTGACGCTTTCATTACAGTCCCAATATCGCCTGTACGCTCTATATGAAAACCTTCAACAGGCTTCCCAGTTTTTGCAATGCCATCTACTATCTTTTTTGTCCATTTAGGCTCGATACCAATTACTATTACTGCAGCAACATTAGGATTACTTCCTGTCCCTATCATAGTTCTAAAATGCAATTCTAAGTCAGCACCAAATTGAAGTCTCCCATAAGAGTGGGGTAAAGCTATTGTGCCTTTTATGTTATTAGCTACTGCCTCTGCACAGGCATTTGAAATATCATCTACAGGTAGAATGATTACATGGTTTCGTGTACCAGTTCTTCCATTTTCTCTTTTATAACCTAAAAAACTTTTTGGAATTTCCATATTACCACTTTTTTGTTTTGACGTTGTGAACATGAACATGTTCACCTTTTTTAATTGATTTCACTACTTTACCAATATCATGACCATATTTAAGAATTGTATCTCCTTCTTTTAAGTCTGACATTGCAATTTTATGGCCCAAAGGTATTTCATCTACTGATTGAATATTAACTGTGCTATCATTTTCCATAATCCAGCATGAGCAATCTTGTTTTGGAGTAATCTTTTCAATTACAACTACTCCTACGTTGTCTTTCTGGTCGTGAATAATAATGTCTGTAGCCATTTTTATGGTGTCGATTTGTTATTTGAATTTTTTGAAATCTTATATATTAATCCTTCAAATTAACAATTAATTTTTAAAAAATTTGTTCATTACTAACTTAGAAAGGTTCTATAAATGACTAAAATGACTACAGAGGAAGCTTTTGTAAAAGTTTTACAAATGCATGGTATTGAACATTCTTTTGGAATAATTGGATCTGCGTTCATGCCTATATCTGATATTTTCCCAGATGCAGGAATTACTTTTTGGGATGTTGCCCATGAAACAAATGGTGGTCTAATTGCAGACGGCTATACAAGAGCTACTGGAAAAATGTCTATGGTAATTGCACAAAATGGACCTGGAATAACTGGTTTAGTAACTCCAATTAAAACAGCTTACTGGAATCATACTCCATTATTATTAGTGACCCCTCAAGCAGCAAACAAAACTATGGGGCAAGGTGGTTTTCAAGAAGTTGAACAAATGAATTTATTTAAAGATATGGTTTGTTATCAGGAAGAGGTAAGAGATCCTTCAAGAATGGCTGAAGTTTTGAATAGAGTAATTGAAAAAGCAATTAGAGGTTCAGCACCAGCACAAATAAATGTCCCAAGAGATTATTGGTGTCAAGTTATTGATATAGATCTTCCTCCAATTGTAAGATTAGAAAGACAAGGAGGAGGTGCTGATGCAATCGCAAAAGCAGCTGACCTTTTATCTAAAGCAAAATTTCCAGTAATTTTATCTGGTGCAGGTGTTGTTATTGGTGGAGCGATTGAAGAAACTAAAAAACTAGCAGAAAAATTAGACTCACCTGTGTGTTCTGGTTATCAACATAATGATAGTTTTCCAGGTAGTCATCCTTTAGCTGTAGGACCGCTGGGTTACAACGGCTCTAAGGCGGCAATGGAATTAATTTCTAAAGCTGATGTTGTACTTGCTTTAGGAACAAGATTAAATCCTTTTTCGACTCTACCAGGTTATGGAATTGATTATTGGCCAAAAAAAGCAAGTATAATTCAAGTTGATATGAATCCAGATAGAATTGGACTAACTAAAAAAGTTACAGTTGGAATTAGTGGAGATGCAAAATTGGTAGCTACGCAGATATTAGAAAAATTGTCTTCAAATGCTGGAGATACTGATAGACAAAAAAGAAAAGATTTAATTCATCAAACAAAATCTGCTTGGTTACAAAAATTATCAAGTTTAGATCATGAGGATGATGATGAAGGAACAGTTTGGAATAAAGAGGCTAGAGAAAGAGACGCAGATAGAATGTCACCTAGACAAGCATGGAGAGCAATTCAAGCCGGTATGCCTGATGATGTGATTATTTCTAGTGACATAGGAAATAATTGTGCGATTGGAAATGCATATCCAACTTTTGAAAAACCAAGAAAATATTTAGCTCCTGGTTTATTTGGTCCATGTGGTTATGGATTTCCATCAATCTTAGGAGCAAAAATTGGATGTCCCGATACACCTGTAATTGGCTTTGCAGGAGATGGTGCATTTGGAATTAGTATGAATGAGATGAGTTCTTGTGCTCGTGAAGAGTGGCCAGCAATTACAATGGTAATCTTTAGAAATTATCAATGGGGTGCTGAAAAAAGAAATACTACCCTTTGGTTTGATAATAATTTTGTTGGAACAGAATTGGATCCAGAATTAAGTTTTGCAAAAGTTGCTGACGCATGTGGTCTGAAAGGTGTAACTGTCAAAACTATGGAAGAGACAACTGCTGCAATTAAAAAATCTTGTGAAGACCAAAAGAAAGGAATTACCACATTTATAGAGGTAATTCTTAATCAAGAGCTTGGTGAGCCATTTAGACGAGATGCTATGAAAAAACCAGTCAGAGTAGCTGGTATAAAAAAAGAAGATATGAAGAAGCAACCTTCTTTAAATTCTTAAGATCTTTAAAAAAACTTACAATTATCGTAATCTAACTTATGCAATTGATTAATGATAATAGTTGTGGCTGGATAAATGATCTAAGTCCAAGAACAAATGTAAAGTCTCTAGATAAAAATTATGATTGTGAATGGCTTATTATTGGAGCTGGTTATACAGGTTTGTCAGCTGCAAGAAAATTAGGTCAACTTTATTCAAATCAAAAAATAATATTGGTAGATGCCCAATTAGCAGGCGAGGGAGCTAGTAGCAGGAATTCTGGTTATTTAGTAGAGACTACTCTTAATGACGGTTTTACTTCTAACAAAAAGCTAGAAAATTATAAAAAGAAGTCTGATATTTATGATCTTGGAATTGAAGTGGTAAAAAAATTTATTAAAGAATATCAAGTTGATTGTGATTGGAATGAATGTGGTAAATATTTTGCGTCATCTAGATTAGAGGATAAAAAAATACTTATAAATTTCTCTGAAACATTATCAAAATTAGATTTTAGAAATAACTTAGTTGATGAAGAAGAGTTAAAAAAAAAACTAGGAACAAGTTTTTATAATATTGGACTTTACACAAAAGGTGGAATTCTTTTACATCCAGGAAAATTGGTAAGAGCAATGATTGATACATTGCCAAAAAATGTAGAATTATTTGAAAATTCTTCATTAATTAATTGGAAAAAAAATAACGATATTATTTTATGTACTTTTAAAGAGGCAATAATTAAAACTAAGAAAATAATTTTTGCAACAAATGGATTTCTAAAATCATTAGGTATTAAAACAAATTATAATTTTCCTATTACACTAACTGCTAGCATGACAAGACCTTTAACTGATAAAGAATTTAAATCTATTGGAGAACCAAAAGAGTGGGGTGTTTTACCCGTAAGACCAATGGGAGCAACAATCAGAATGACAAAAGATAGACGTATTTTAATAAGAAATACTGCAGAAGTTCATAATCCTTATAAGATGGATCAATCTGATTTAAAAAAAAGATCAACCAAACAAAAAATTGGAATTAAAAAAAGATTTCCACAATTACCCGACAATATTATTCAATCAACTTGGTCAGGTATTGTTTCTAGAACCAGAAATAGTTCACAAATTTTTGAAAAAATTGATGAAAATATTTTTGCTGCAGGTTGTTATAATGGTTCAGGAATAGGTGTTGGGACTCTATTTGGAGAGCAAATAGCGATTAAAGCTAGCAATGAACACACAAATGAAATTGAAACTATTGAGGCTAGAAAAAAACCAACCTGTTTGCCACCACAACCTTTTTTAAATTTAGGTGTGAAAGCTAGACTTATTTATGAAAGATTAAGAGCTAGAACTGAAATTTAAACTGGAGGTTATGTTGCCTGTCACCATTTTATAAATTCATATCAGGCCAATTTTTGTCATTAAATCTATCAATCTCTTTTTTACTAAAAGGTCTAAAAAGAATCCAACCAATTACAATTACTAAAGCTAAAAGTATTAATGTTTGCATACTATCTTATCATTGCTTTAACTGATCCTAATTTATCGATTTTACCTGTATAAAGTCCTCTACTTTTAATCGGTACAACTCCAACTGATGAACCAGTGAAAACCCAAAAATCTTTATTTAAATTTATTTTATCTTTTTTGACTTTATTTAAAACAAATCTTAATGAGTTAAGTGGGTTTATATATACAGTGTTTGTATTTCCAGTTACACTTTGATTAATTTTTTTGTTAGTAATATTTGTTTTTAAATTACCAATATTAATTCTTTTATACTTTTTTGCAGATCCAACTAAAAACTTTACATTAGCACCAAAATCACTACATAAGTCACCGAAAGAAGTAATTCCTTTTTTTCTTTGTCTATAACCAACTATTTCAATACATGGTGCCATATTTGAAATATATTTAGAGATATTTTTCATTGTAATTATCCCTTTAGATGAAAAGAAAGATCTTTTAATTTTATAGCAAACTTCAAGTTCGATACCTAAAGTTGATTTATTTATTTTTACACTTTTGCCACTTTTTAAAAAATTTTTTTTATAAACTGATGCATAAAAAGGTTCTTTTTCTTTAAACTTCTTAATTAATGGAATTCCTGTTCCAGCAGCCTTGAAACCAATTACTGGTAGTTTAATTTTACTCTCACAAAGTTTTCTTAATTTTTGAGCCTCTAAAAGTTTCCTAGTATATTTTGAGGGAATTGGAGCAATAATTTTGTTTTTTAGAAATGCCTTTACAAGTTTATCAGAAGTTTTCTCAATTAAAGTTTTCATATTATTAGTTTAACAATGACATTGGATCGAGTCTAGTTTGAAACCAATTTACCCTAAAATCTAAGTGAGGACCTGTAGATCTTCCAGTTGAACCAACTGTACCTATAATATCTCCTTGATTTATTTGATCACCAACTGAAACCATAACATTTTCTAAATGTGAATATATAGTTGAAATACCGTGACCATGATCCATTATTATAGTTCCACCAGTATAATATAGGTCATCCTCAGCCATTGTCACCGTTCCAGATGCTGATGATTTTATCAATGTTCCTTTTTTTGCTGCAATATCAATTCCGTAGTGAGGCCATTTAGGTTTACCATTAAGAATTCTTTGACTGCCATAAACACCACTTATAATACCTTTTACTGGCATAATGAATTGATCTTTAAAAAAAGGTAAATTTGAATTTACCGCTCTTGCTTCACCAATTTTATTATTTTCTTCTCTAATTCTTTTGTACACAGATTCTGGTGGTGTGACTTTGTTTTCTGGCAAACCATCTATTCTTTGTATCCTGTATTTTCGTTTTAAAACTTTTTTTGTGATAATCTCTTTTTTTCCATTAAGTGTTTTTGTTATCAAAACATCAAATTTTCTATCTCTATCAAGACCAAATACAAAATATCCGTCTTTAGAAACTTTAACTTCTTTTTTATCTATAATTATTTTTGATGATGGATCAGTGATACCAATAATGAAATGACCTTGAAAAAAATCACCTTTAAACTCAATCGCATTAAGATTTGTAGAACAAAAAAAAGATATTAAAAGAAATAATATAATCTTTATTTTGCTGTCCATCCGCCATCCACTAATAATGAAGTTCCCGTGATCATCGATGCTGCATCGGATGCAAGAAAAACGGTAGCAGAAGCTATTTCGGATAACTCAGCAAATCTTCCAAGAGGTATATTACTTAACATATCTCTTTTAAATTTTTTATCTTTTAGAAATTTTCTTGTCATTGGAGTGACTACAAATGTCGGACAAATAGTATTTACTCTAATATTATATTTTGCCAAATCGATTGACATTCCTTTTGTAAGACCTTCTAGACCAAATTTAGTCATGTTATATACACTTCTAATAGGTCCACCAACATGACCCATTTGTGATGACATATTAATTATTGCACCACCTATTTTTTTTCTATTTTTCGTTTCAATCATTTTCAATGCGCATAATTGGGCAAGATTGAAAGTTGCTATAGTGTTAATCTTAACCAAATATTCCATGTCTTTTGTTTTTACTTTAGTAAAATGTTCAGGAATATTGTTGCCAGCGTTATTAACCAAAATATCTATTTTTGGAATTTTATTTATGATTTGTTTAATTTCATTATATTTAGTTATATCACATACATAAGATTTACATTTTGACTTAAACTTTTTAATTTTTTTTGATACTTCATTAAGATCTTTCTGAGTTCTACTAATAATTATTAGATTTGCGCCAGCCTCAGCAAGAGCTATAGCACAAGCTCTCCCTAAGCCTTTACCTGCACCAGTAACGACTGCAGTTTTACTATTAAGATTATATTTTTTTAAATACATTATAAAAATAATATTTGAATATCTGTATAAATCAATTCAATAGCTACAATTAATATTGCTATTAATCCTGCCCAAGCAATCCATTTATATTTTTTAATCCAATTTGAAATTAATGTTGCTGCAAAAGCCATTAGTGCAATTGATAAAACAAGACCAAATATAAGTAGTTTATAATGATCTCCAGCAGCGCCAGCAACCCCTAATACATTGTCTAAGCTCATCGTAAAATCTGCTAACAGAATTGTCCAAATAGCTTTCAAAAAACTTGAATTGTCAACTTTAACATCCTCTTTATGGTCTGAACCTTTGATTACATCTGTGTAAAGTTTGTAAACAATATAGAGCAGAAGTAATCCGCCTAACAATCTTAATCCTGTTATTTGCAGCAAGTATGCAGTCAACAAGGTCAAAATAATCCTTAGAACAACTGCACCCCCTATACCCCAAAAAATGATTTTTTTTCTTTGTTCTAAAGGAAATTTTGATGCCACCATTCCAATTATAATTGCATTATCTCCAGCTAAAACTAAATCGATTAAAATGATTTGGGTTAAAATTGTTAATTGCTCTGGAGTAAATAATTCAGCAAACATTAACTTCTTAGTATCATATCCGCACCTTTTTCTGCAATCATAATTGTTGGAGCATTAGTATTTCCTGAGGTGATGTTTGGCATTATTGATGCATCAACAACTCTTAAATTTTTAATACCTTTTACTTTTAATTTTTCATCAACTACAGCCATATCATCTTGACCCATTTTACATGTACCAACTGGATGAAAAATAGTTTGAGTAAAATTTGAGCCAGCTTTAACTAATTCCTCATCATTATTAATATCTATTCCTGGTCTATATTCTTCAGGTTTATATTTCTTAAAAGTTTCTGACTCCATTACAATTTTTCTTGTGAGTTTTAATCCTTTAGCTGCTACCATTCGATCATGTTCAGTTGAAAGATAATTCATTTTAATTTTTGCATATGTTCTAGAGTCTTTATCTACAATACTAACATTACCTCTGCTGGTAGGTCTAATATTTGAAACTGTTGGTGTAAAAGCATGAAAGTCATGATTTTTTGTTGCTCCTAAGGTATCCATACTCATTGGCTGTACATGCCACTGAAGATCAGGTAACTCCAATGCAGGATCACTTTTTGCAAACATACACATTTGACTAGCACCCATTGTCATAGGTCCACTGCGATTAAAAATGTATTCTAAACCAATCATAAAGTTTCCAAACAAACTGTTTATTTTTTTGTTAAGGGATTTAAGTCCATGAATTTTATAAATTGGTCTAAACATTAAATGATCTTGTAAATTTTCACCCACTCCTTTTAATTCTTGAATTATATCAATACCTAAATTTTTAAGTTTTTGGGAGTCTCCAATACCAGATGTTTGTAAAATTTGAGGAGAGCCAATAGAACCTGATGCAAGAATTATTTCTTTATTACAAGTTTTTTTTTTCAATTCATTATCTATCCAATATTCAACTGCTTTTGCAGTTTTGTCTTCAAAATTTATTTTTTTGACGTGTGCATTTGTAATAATAGATAAATTTTTCCTATTCTTAATTGGATTCAAATACCCAACAGCCGTACTACATCTAAAACCATCCTTTTCTGTCACTTGAAAATATCCACATCCATAATTATCTCCAGTATTAAAATCTTTAGTTTTAGGAATGCCAAATTCTTCAGCCGCATTTTGAAATTCGTTCAATAAAGGAAGTTGAATTCTTTGATCTGAAACAGAAAGTGGTCCTCCCACACCATGATAATCATCTTTGCCCCTTTCTTGATTTTCAGCTTTAATAAAATAAGGAAGAACATCGTCCCAACCCCAACCGGTATTTCCTAATTGACGCCAAATATCGTAATCTCTACTTTGTCCTCTTATATATAGTAAACCATTAATTGATGAGCTACCACCTAGTGTTTTTCCTCTTGGATAACGAATAGATCTTCCATTCATTGTTTCATCTGGCTCAGTTTTATAGCACCAATCAACTGACGGATTATGCATAGTTTTAAAATAACCCACAGGTATATGTATCCATGGATAATTATCTTTTCCGCCTGCTTCAATTAACAAAACTTTATTAGAAGAATTCTCTGACAATCGATTAGCAAGAACACATCCTGCGGAACCAGCACCAATAATAATGTAATCAAAATTTTCCATTAAAGGTTGAATCGTTTTTAAGTTTTCTTTATCTATAATTTTTACACTTATATTAATCAATTGTCACTTGTGTCAGCATTGTTTTTCTGATTGTATGGATCACGTTAAATTTAACTAACAATAGGAAATATAATGAAAAAAATCATTTCAATGTTATTTGCAACTGTTTTGGTACTTGGATTTACATCTAATGCTAATGCTGCAAAAACACTTAAATGTCAGACAGTTCTTAACACTAAAGCTGATGAAGTTAAAATGTTAAAGGACTTTACTGATACGGTAACTGCACTAACAGGCGGATCTTTGAAGTTTGAAATTCTACCTGCGGGTGCTGTTGTAGGGGTTAAAGAGACTCTAGATGCAGTCGACAAGGGATTAATTGATTGTGGATTTGCATGGACACACTATTGGTCAGGCGATCATCCTGCTGCTATGTTGTTTGGTTCTCCAGTAGCTGGTGGTGGAGTTGGTATTGATAACTTAGCTTTCTTATCATGGTTTCAATATGGTGGTGGTAAAGAATTGTACGACCAATTATGGAAAGAAATGGGAAGAGACATTAAAGGATTTATGCTTCAACCAGTTGGTCCAGAAGCTTTAGGTTGGTTTCCAAAACCAATTAAAGATATGGCTGATTTTAGAAAATATAAATTCAGAACTCCTCCAGGAATTCCAGGACAAACTTATAAAGATATTGGTATAGCATCTGTTGCTATGGGTGGTGGAGACATTTTACCAGCTTTGGAAGCGGGAACTATTGATGCTGCTGAGTGGTGTTGTCCAAAACCTGATTTAACATTTGGTTTTCAAAAAGTATTAAAGCACTACTATTTACAAGGTCTGCACCAAGTAGTAGTTAATGCTGACTTTTATATTACTGGAAAAACTTATAAAGCTATGAGTGCGCATGAGAAGAAGTCTCTTGAAGTTGCTGCTAATGCTTCATTAGCTAAATCTTTAAGTTACAGAATCTATGAAAATGGAAAAGCTTTACAAGAACTTACTACAAAGCACGGAGTAATTTTAGAAGATACTCCATCTGACTACTTTACTGAATATATGGCTGCTGCAAAAGCAACATTGAATAAAAACGCTGAGAAGAATAAATTCTTCAATGAAGTTTATACTTCAATGAAAAACTTCGCTGATGTTGCTGTTCCTTTTTGGAGTGGTGCTCAAATGTCTAATGCGAAGCTAGGAATGGCTCACGCAGCAACATTAAAGTAATCAGTAATTAATCTTGATTTAATTAGAGCGGACTAAAACGTCCGCTCTAATTTTTTAAATTAGAATTTTATGGCAGACGAACCTAGTAAACTAGATATATCAGATGAAATGATTGCCGAAAGGCGAGGTGGTTCGGGAAAAATGCCTGATGACATGCCAGTATGGATGGCAAAATCTATAATTAATATTGATAAGTTTAGTAAATGGATTGGAAACATAGTTTGCTGGATATTGATGCCATTAATTTTTGCAATGACTTATGAAGTTCTTGCTAGAAAATTATTTTTAGCACCAACAATTTGGGCATACGATATTAGTCGTTTTCTTTATGGAGCATTATTTATGCTTGGTGCTGGATATGCTCTATCTAGAGGAGTTCATATACGAGCAGATTTTTTATACAGAAATTTTAAAACAAAAAAACAAGGTCTTATAGATTTTTGGTTATATCTATTATTTTATTTTCCTGGATTAATTGTTTTTCTTTATATGACAATCGGGTTTGTTGGCGAGTCTATTCAAAGAGGCGAAAGAGGGATGGATACTACCTGGATGCCATATATGTGGCCAATAAAAACATGTTTATTAATTGGAATTATATTTCTACTTATTCAAGGAGTTTCTGAATTATTTAAAAGTTATTGGGCTGCAAAAAAAGGTGAGTGGCCAGGAGAAAGAAAATGATAGCTGAGTTTATAGACCCAGCAATTCTAGGCTTTATTTTAGTTGGTGTAATGCTTTTTGCAATCTTTGTAGGATTTCCAATTTCATTTACGTTAATTTTTTTAGGTTTTGTATTTGGTTATCTTGGATTTGGAAAATTAGTATTCTATTTAATGACCTTACAATTTTCTATGGTCATGACTGAACAAACTCTCGCTGCAGTACCGCTTTTTGTTTTTATGGGAATTATGATGGAACAAGCTGGATTAATGGAGAGATTGTTTTCAGCTTTTCAAATGATGTTAGCAAAAGTCAAAGGTTCTTTGTATTATGCTGTTTTATTTGTGTCCGTAATTTTTGCTGCCGCAACTGGTATTGTTGGAGCGTCTGTCACAATTCTTGGAATTATGGCTGCAAAATCTATGAATAGATCTGGTTACGATGTTAAACTTGCCGCTGGAACTATTACAGCTGGAGGCACTTTGGGAATATTAATCCCGCCAAGTATTATGCTTGTTGTCATGGGGCCTATAATGGAAATTCCGGTAATTGATTTGTTTGCAGCAGCAATACTACCTGGGATTCTTCTTGCTAGTTTATATGCTGGTTACACAACAATTAGATGTATGATTAATCCTAAACTTGGGCCAGTTTTACCTGATGATATGAGGGCTGCAAGTATGAAAGAAGTATGGATTGAGTTTTTCTTAGGCTTAGTGCCACCTGCAGCTTTAGTCTTTGCTGCATTAGGGAGTATTTTATTTGGTTTTGCAACTCCAACAGAAGCAGCAGGATGTGGAGCAATGGGTGCTTTACTTCTTTCCTTGGCTTATAAAAAACTTACATTTTCTAAACTTCAAGATGCATTAGTTAAAACTTTGGAAATAACTGCTTTAATAATGGTTTTAGTTGCGGCTTCAAACTTTTTTGGTGCAGTATTTGCAAGATTAGGCACTCCAACTTTATTAACTGAGTTTTTGTTGGGTCTAGAGATGAACAAGTATCTAATTTTAGCAATGATCATGGTTATGATATTTTTATTAGGATGGCCATTAGAATGGGTACCAATTGTGATGATTATAGTCCCAATTATTTTACCCTTAGTAGAAGCGTTAGGTTTTAATTTAACATGGTTTGCAATATTAGTTGCAGTCAATTTACAAACCGCCTGGTTATCTCCACCAGTTGCACTGTCAGCATATTTCCTGAAAGGTGTTGTGCCGGAATGGGATCTAAAAGATATCTATTATGGAATGATGCAGTTTATGGTCTTGCAGGTTTTTGGTTTAATATTAATTATAATATTTCCTAAAATTGCTCTTTGGTTGCCAACTCTCTTATATGGACAGTAGAAAATTTAAGTTTTATATTGTGTAAGTGAGTCAACAAAAAATAAAAAAAACATTAATTAATTGGGATCTGGTTACAGTAAATCCAAATAACAAAAATTGGGATTGGAAAGATTTATTTTGTTATTGGGGAGTTAATATTCAGAGTATCATAGGGTTTTCACTAATAACGTCTCTTTATCTAATTTATAATCTTAACACTTTAGTGGTTTTTTTTGGAACACTTATAGGATCTCTTTTAGTTTATTTTTTTTGCAATTTGATTGGAAAA
This sequence comes from uncultured Pelagibacteraceae bacterium, assembly GCA_902597215.1. Classification (GTDB taxonomy): domain Bacteria; phylum Pseudomonadota; class Alphaproteobacteria; order Pelagibacterales; family Pelagibacteraceae; genus Pelagibacter. The sequence continues at coordinate 67,676 of CACJWU010000002.1, forward strand.
CCATCTCAGAAATTTGGATTGCCTTTTGTAGTTTTATTAAGATCATCTTTGGGAATTATAGGAGCTAAGTATTTTGGTTTTTTAAGATTTTTTGTAGGAACATTTTTATTTGGTGTACAAACTTATTTTTTGTCCAAAGCAGTTGGATATTTGATTAGAATATCTTTTTTTTATTTTGATAATGAATTTTTAAATAGAGAAATATTCTTATTATTCATCCTAGGCATGAATATAATAGATTGGAGCGCAATTATTATAACAATAATTTTTCAATTTTTCTTATTCAGTATTGGAATGAATTTTAACAAGAAGCTCATTCAAATTTCTGCAATATCTGTTTATTGTGGAATATTGCTATTTTTCTTTTCTGTTTTATTAACTGATGTAAAATATACCTTTTCTGCTTTTAATAACTTCTTAGATATAGATGATTTTATTTCTTATAGTAACTTAGGTCCATTGATTACTGTCGCAGGGACTACTTTTGCTTTTTTTTCAATTGTAATTTTAACTTTTGGAGATTTTTCACGATATGTAAAAAATGAGAGTGAGTTAAAAAAAGGAAATATAAGTTTAATGCTTAACTTAATTATATTTTCTTTTCTTGCATTATTTATTGTTGCTGGCACTGATGCTTTTTTAAATAAGGATCCAGATAATCTCTCAAGAATATTAACTAATCCAACGGACATAATAGGAAAAATTGATAATTTACTTATTACTTGTTTAGCCTTAGTTTTTATAATAATTGCATCTGCTTCCACAAATTTAATAGCAAATTTTATTCCTTCTCAATATACTTTAATTAATTTCATTCCAAGCTCATTGTCTATTAAATCCTCAAGTTATGTAATTGCTCTTTTTGGATTTTTAGTAGGAATTTTTTGGTTAACTTTTTTTAGTCAAATTGGAATTTTATCTTTTATTGACACGTTTGGTGCATTTTTTGGTCCTTTAGTTGGAGTTATGATTTCTGATTATTATTTTATTAAAAAAGGCACACTTAATAATAAAGATATTTATTCATTAGAGACAAACGGAGATTATTATTACACTGGTGGATGGCATTTGAAAGGAATTTATGCTTTGTTTTTAGGTTTCATTTTTTCTGCATCAACAATTTGGAACAGTAATTTAATGTTCTTACAAGCTTATTCTTGGATTATAGGAGCTTTTATATCTTCATTTACTTACTACCTTTTAGCAAAAAAATAATTAGATGAATAAAATTAATTTTGATTTTAAAAATAAAACTGCTGTTATCACAGGAGGAGCCCAAGGGTTTGGGTTTGATATTGCAAAAAGATTTTTAGAATCTGGCGCTAGAGTAATTATTTGGGATATAGATAATAATATGCTCGAAAAAGCAATTAAGAATTTAAACAATAAAAATTTAAGTTCCAATATAGTTGATGTTTCAAATTTTAAAGATGTTGAAAAATGTGTTAATGAAATTACTAAAAAATCAAATATTGATATCTTAATCAATAATGCAGGTATAACTGGTCCCACAGCTCCATTATGGGAGTACGATATTGATGAATGGAAAAAAGTAGTTGATATAAACTTAATGGGAACTTTTAACTGTTGTAGAGCTGTGGTCCCAAATATGATCAAAAATAACTATGGTAGAATTGTAAATGTTGCCTCTGTAGCTGGCAAAGATGGAAATGCGAACGCTAGTGCCTATAGTACAGGCAAAGCAGGAGCTATTGGACTCACAAAGTCTTTGGGTAAAGAGCTTGCTGATAAAAATATTGCTGTAAATGCAGTAACACCAGCAGGGGCAAAAACACGAATATTAAACCAAATGACCAAAGAGCATGTTCAAAGAATGCTTTCAAAAGTCCCAAGAGGACGATTTCTTGAAGTAGAGGAATTTACATCCTTAGTTTGTTGGCTTTCTTCTGAAGAAAATACATTCTCAACTGCAGCTGTTTTTGATATTAGTGGAGGTCGTTCGACTTATTAATTTTGAGAATTTTTATCAATTATCTTTAAATTATTTACATTGGCACGGCTTAATTTTACATCCTTTGACATAACTGGTGCAAAAATTAAGATTGACCAGTAAATTAATAGAATAAAAATTGAGATTGTCTTCATAATTAATAAATATTTATAAAAGTTGATTTTTGAATGTTTAAATTTTGTCAAAATAATGTATTAACAATTTTTTTTAAAAAAATGAATTTAATTTATAGAGCTCTGTTTATTTTTATATCAACCATTGGCTTCAGTTATGCGACTGATGTAAAAGTATTTGATTTTTCTAATGAAGAGCTAGCAATTTTAGAAGTTCGAAAAGTAAGAGGAGCTGATAATAAAACTCTTTATACTGTTGGATCTAATGAGAAAGGTAATTTTTTAAAAGCAGTTGCAGAAAATGCTGCCTCAGGGTTAGGTAAGGAGGTCAAAATAGACTTAGATAAAACTCCATTTATTAATATCACATGGAAAATAGAAAAAGATTTACCTGGCATAAAGGAAAACACTAAAAAGGGTCATGATTTTGCAGCTAGGGTATTTGTGATAAAAAAAACTGGTGCCACACCTTTATCTAATAGAGCTATTAATTATGTATTTTCAAGCAATAACGATATTGGTTTTAATGCTCCGAGTCCTTATACAAAAAAATCCATAGACAATGTTTTAGCCACGACTAAAACAAATCTAAATGAGTGGGTTACAGTTAAAGCAAATGTAAAAGAAGATTTTAAAAAATTTCATGATCTTGATGTAAATCAATTAGATGGCTTAGCAATTATGTCAGACACAGATAATTCAAAAATGATAGCTATAGCTTACTTTCAAAACATATATTTTTCAGAGAATTAACTATAATTTTAAAAATTTTTTTAAAAAAATATTAAATAAAGCTAAAATTACAGCTACAATGACATCTTCAATTGGGCTCGCTTGAGGATAACCAAAGTTCCAAGCAATTACTAAAATTAACCAAATTACAAAAATATTCATCTAAACCTTGCACCTTACAATATATAAAATTTTTTTATTTTTGATATAATCCATTTATGCATGAAAATTTCTACTTCAAATTAAAAGTTTATTATGAGGATACAGACTCTGGGGGTGTAGTTTATTATGCAAATTATCTTAAATTTTTGGAGAGAGCTAGGACAGAGGCTTTATTTTCAATTGGATATAGTAATAAAAAACTTCAAAAAGATTTTAATTTATTAATAATAGTTAAATCTTGTAATATAGAATATAGAAAGTCAGCTTACTTAGAGGATGAATTAAGCGTAAGATCTTTTGTTAAATCAATTACCAAAACTTCTTTTTTTATGAATCAAATAATCACTAAAAATAAAGATGTGATTGTTGAAGCACAAGTACATTTAGTTTTTATTAATAAAAATGGAAAGCCACAAAAAATTCCAGATGAAATTTACTCAAAATTTAAACCTTTCTTTTGTGATAGTATTAAAAATTAGCTAATTTTTTTGCTTTTTTAAATAATTGAACCATCATTTTTTCAGTGATTAGTTTGGTATTAACATTTCTAGGACTCGGATGATAACTCGCTAATATGATAATATCATTTGGTAATACATATGTATTTCCATGTTTAAAAATGATTTTTTTTTTAATCTCAAACTTTTGTTTATAAAGTTTAAAACAATTATCAAAAGCTACTTTACCCAAGGTAACAATAACCTTAAGATTTTTAAGATTGAACATTTCTTTGTTAAAAAAATTTGAACAATTAGAAATCTCATTACTTAAGGGTTTATCATTAGGAGGTACACATTTAAGTATGTTTGTAATAAAGGTATATTTTAATTTCAAATTATCTTTTAAATTATTTGAAAATGGATTATTTGAAATACCAACTTGATGTAAACATTTAAATAAAAAATCACCCGATTTATCTCCTGTAAATGCTCTACCAGTTCTTGTGCCACCATGAGCTGCAGGAGCTAAACCAATAATTGCTAATTTTGAGTTTAAATTTCCAAAACCTGGAACAGGTTTTCCCCAATAAATCTCATTGATATTTTGTTTTCTTTTTTGAGTGCATATTTTATTAATGAATTTAATTAGTCTAGGACATTTTTTGCAATTAATAATTTTTTTATTTAAACTGTTTAATTTAATATTCATAAAATGAAATTTTTAAAATTTTCCATATTTATATTTATATCTTTAACATCATCTATTAAAGCAGATTTAAATCAAAAAATTATAAAACAACTTGAAGATGGCGGAAAAATAATATTCATTAGACATGCCTATGCACCTGGAGGTGGTGATCCAGATAACTTTGACTTAAAAGATTGTTTAACTCAAAGAAATTTAAATGATGAGGGTAAACAACAAGCTAAAAAAATTGGTGAATTTTTTAAAAAAAATAAAGTTCAAATAGATAAAGTTTTTTCAAGTGAATGGTGTAGATGTAAAGAGACAGCTCTAATTGCATTTAATGATTTTGAGACAAGAAAATATCTTAATTCATTTTACAGTTCAAAATTTGCAAAAAATAAGGATGTGCAAATCAATAATTTGAAAAAAAATGTAAATAATTGGGATAGTGATAAAAACTTAGTTTTAGTAACTCATTATGTTGTTATATCTGAGGTTCTTAATTATGCACCAAGTTCTGGTGAAATTGTAATATCTGATAAAAATTTTACAATGATAGGAAATATTGAGGTAGAGTATTAATTAAACTATGTCTTCTAAAAGAGCGATGAAACAAGCACAGAAGCAAGCCTATGCAAAGCATAGAAGCAATATAACTAACAACCGATTTAATTCAAAAAAAAGGTTCTTTAAAAAAAAGGAAAAAAATTAACTTTCTTCTTTAAATTGTTCTATTTTTTTACAGGTCGAGATTTTAGAAAGCCCCTCTTCATCATTAAGTACAGTCTTCATAAAAATTTCTTGCTTATCCTTTTCAAATAAAATTTGAGTATAAAATTGTGGATATCCATGCTTATGAGTTAATATTTTTCCATTTTCTTCATAGATATTTCTTACATATGAATTAGATTTTTTTACACTCAAGTCGGTTAATTTATATTTTTTATACGTTTTTTCCTTATAAACATAATTTCTGGTCATTATTAGTTCATTAAGATTAAGAATATATTCATTTTTTAAGAATTCATCTTGTTTATCATCACAAGCGCTCAAAATGATAACTTCTGATTTAAGAATTTGAAAAGGAAAAAAAATTAAAAATAAGAAAAATAAAAATTTAATCCTTTTCATTTTTTTCAGTAAAAAATATGCCTATAAGTAATAATGCAGTCCAACCAAGACCTATAAGACCTTTAATAATACTAGTGTTAGCGCTCCATATGTCTAAAAATACAGCTCCAATAATTAGACCTACTATATATATAATTAGTAAAATAGAAGTTTTACTCATTTTTTAAATTTTTTTTAAACAAAGAGATACCATTTTCAATTTTATATGTATAGGACTCTTCGAAACTTTCTAATTGCCAGCCTGTTAATCTTTTTTTGATAATTTGAATATTCTTTATTTTCCATTCATCAGAAGTATCTTCAAGTTTCCAAATTTTCTTCTCTTCATTGTTTCTTCCACAACCATAACAATATCCAGTTGTTGGATCAGTTTTACAAATGCTTATACATGGTGAAATAATCATATTTTATATTATTAAGGAAAAATAATATATTTTTCAATAAATGTCGTTGGACAAATAATATCAATAATATATAAAACCTCTAAATTTGTGGGGCGATGGCGGAATTGGTAGACGCGTCGGTCTTAGGAACCGATAGAGTAATCTGTGAAGGTTCGAGTCCTTTTCGCCCTACCAAAAACAAATTATGAAAGTTACATTAGAAAATAAAAAAGGTTTAAATAAAAATCTAAAGGTATTCATAGATAAAAAAACAATGAGTACTTATATGGATGAAAAATATGAGGAGATTAAGGGTACGGTTAATCTTAAAGGTTTTAGACCAGGCAAGGTACCAAAAGAAGTTTTAAAAAGACAGTTTGGTAAAGCAATCTTTGGAGAAGTTTTAGATAAAGTTTTAAAAGAGACCTCAACCAAAGCACTAGAGGAGAATAAAATCAAACCAGCTGGCCAACCTAAATTAGATCTTAAAACTTATGGTGAAGATAAAGATTTAGAATATGTACTTTCTGTTACTGAGCTTCCAAAGGTTGAAATTAAATCAATCGAGAATATAAAATTTAATGATTATATTGTAAAAATTGATCAAAATGAAACTGATAAAAGAATAAAAGAAATTGCAAAAAATCAGCCTAACTTTAAAGATGCAGCCGATGGTTCAAAAGCAAAAGAGGGGAATCTTGTTATCTTTGATTATACAGCTACAGTTGATGATAAACCATTTAAAGGAGGTGAGGGAAAAAATACACAACTTACTTTAGGAAAAGATTTATTTTTAAAAGGTTTTGATAAACAATTAATTGGAGCTGTTAAAGGTGATGAAAAAATTGTTGAGGCTGTTCTTCCTGAAAATTTTCCTGAGAAAGAACTAGTGAATAAAAAAGCAAAATTTAAGTGTTTGGTTACAGCTGTAAAAAATTCAGAGGAAGTAAAAATAGATGATCTATTTGCAAAAAATCTGGGTGCCAAAGATTTGAATGATTTAAAATCTTTAATATCTAAACAAATAAATGATGAATATAAAAATTCATTAGATCGTTTAGCAAAAAATCAAATTTTAAAAGAAATAGAGACTTTTAAAGTAGATCAAATTCCAGAAAATTTAATTGAAGAGGAGGTTAAAATTCTCTCTAAAGGAATGTCAGACGAAGATGCAAAAAAAAGTAAAAAAAACTTTGAGGAAATTGCAAAAAAAAGAATTAAAGTTGGTTTAATTCTAAATGAATTTGGTGAGCAAAATAATATTAAAGTTTCAGAGCAAGAGCTTCAAGCTGAAGTACAAAAACAAGTTAGAATGATGCCTGGACAAGAAAAAATGGTAATGGATTTTTATCAAAAGAACCCCACTGCTTTAGCAAGTCTTAGAGGAACAGTTTATGAGGAAAAAATTATAAGCTCGATAAAAGAAAAAGCAAAAGGAATTAAAAAAGAGGTATCAAAAGAAGAAGCTGAAAAAATTTTAAAAGAAGCTCAAAGTCAAGACAAAGATAAAATAATTAAAAAAAACCATGAGACTAAAAAAACTGTAGCTAAAAAATCTCCCTCGAAATCTAGTAAATCTAAATCATCAACAAAAAAATTAAAAAAAGTTAGCAAAAAGTAATCTCAAGTTGTATAAGTTGAAACGAATCAACTTATGACAAATAAAATTTCAGAACATATGAATACTCTTGTGCCAATGGTTGTGGAACAGTCAAATAAGGGTGAAAGAGCTTATGACATCTATTCTAGATTATTAAAAGAAAGAATAATTTTTTTAACAGGTCAAATTAATGATAATGTTGCCTCATTAGTTACAGCACAATTATTATTTCTTGAAGCTGAAGATCCTAAAAAAGAAATTTATCTTTATATAAATAGTCCTGGTGGTTTAGTTACCTCAGGTCTTGGTATTTACGATACAATGCAATATATCAAGCCAGAAATATCAACTTTGTGCATTGGTCAAGCCGCATCAATGGGTTCTTTTTTACTAGCGGCAGGTGCAAACGGAAAAAGGTTTTCATTACCAAATTCTAGAATAATGGTACATCAACCATCTGCAGGTTTTCAGGGACAGGCAACTGATATAGAAATTCATGCTAATGAAGTACTAGCATTAAAAAAAAGATTAAATGAAATTTATTCTAAACATACTGGAAAATCAGTCGATGAAATTAAATCTGCTTTAGAAAGAGATAATTTCATGACTGCAGATGTAGCAAAGTCTTTTGGATTAATAGATGAAGTTGTAGAGAAAAGATCTTAAGGCACAACATATTGTTCAATTGTTATTGTAAACTTGAAAAGTGGGAGTTATTTATAATAAAGTAAAAAGATTGATTCGTTTTAAAAATTATGAGCTCAAACAATAAAAATATTCTTTACTGTTCTTTCTGCGGAAAAAGCCAACATGAAGTTAGAAAACTTATTGCTGGACCAACGGTGTTCATTTGTGATGAGTGTGTTGAATTATGTATGGATATCATAAAAGAGGAGAGCAAGGATACTTTAGTAAAACATCAAGATGGATTACCTTCACCAAAAGAAATTTGTTCAGTTTTAGACGATTACGTAATTGGCCAGAGTCATGCAAAAAAAGTTTTGTCAGTAGCAGTACATAATCACTATAAAAGATTAAATTATGAGAGCAAGACCAGCAAAAATGTAGAACTTGCTAAATCAAACATTCTTTTAGTTGGACCAACAGGTTGTGGAAAAACATTATTAGCTCAAACTCTTGCGAGAATATTAGATGTTCCTTTCACTATGGCTGATGCTACAACTCTTACAGAAGCAGGTTATGTAGGAGAAGATGTTGAAAACATAATTTTAAAATTACTTCAAGCGGCAGACTATAATGTAGAAAAAGCCCAAAGAGGAATTGTTTATATTGATGAGGTTGATAAAATAAGTAGAAAATCTGAAAACCCATCTATTACTAGAGATGTATCAGGAGAAGGTGTTCAACAAGCTTTACTAAAAATTATGGAGGGAACAGTTGCTAGTGTCCCCCCTCAAGGTGGCAGAAAACATCCACAACAAGAATTTTTGCAAGTAGATACGACTAATATTTTATTTATATGTGGAGGTGCATTTGCTGGATTAGATAAAATTATTTCTCAAAGAGACAAAGGAACTTCAATTGGATTTGGTGCTGATGTAAAAAATACACAAGATAAGAAAACTGGTGAATGGATGAAAGGATTGGAGCCTGAGGATTTATTAAAGTATGGATTAATTCCAGAGTTTATAGGTCGACTACCAATGATAGCAACTTTAGAGGATCTTGATGAAAGATCTTTAATAAAAATTTTACAAGAACCTAAAAATTCATTAACTAAACAGTATCAAGAATTGTTTAAATTAGACGGTGCAAAACTTACATTTAAAGAAAGTGCATTAAAAGAGATAGCTTTAAAAGCAATAAAAAAGAAAACTGGAGCAAGGGGTTTGAGATCAATTTTGGAAAATATCTTGCTAAAGACTATGTATGATTTACCAAGTCAAGAGAACATAGAAGAGGTTATAATTGATGCATCTGCGGCTAAGGGTCAGTCTCAGCCTATTTTGGTTCATTCAAAAACTGACATTAAATCTAAGCCATCAAAGACATCAGCGGCTTAATATCCATAATAACTCTTAAAAAGGTATTGCAATATAAAATATAATATCCATATTCACATTATGGAAGTAAAATTTTCATTGCCACTTTTACCACTAAGAGACATTGTGGTTTTTCCAAGCATGGTAATTCCGCTTTTTGTAGGAAGAGATAAATCAATTTCTGCATTAAATGAGGTAATGAAAAAAGATAAAAAAATAATTTTAGTTACTCAGAAGAATTCAGAAATAGATGATCCAAAAAAGACTGATATTTTTATGTATGGTTGCGAGGGAAATATACTTCAACTCTTAAAATTACCCGATGGAACAGTTAAAGTTTTGGTAGAAGGTATTAAACGTGTTAAAATTTTAGATTTTAAAGACAATGAAAAATTTATAACCTGTGATTATTCAATATTAAATGATGTATTAAACGATGATGAGGATTTATATCCATTAGCAGCTACAGCAATCAGAAGATTAGAAAAACTAACCTCTATTAATAAAAAAATATCTACTGAAACCATTAATTCAATTAAACAATTAAAAAATCCATCAGAAATTGCAGATAATATTGCAACTCATATAACTGCAACAATTTCAGAAAAACAACAAATTTTTGAAACTATAGATGTAAAAAAAAGATTAAATTCAATTATTAAAATTATGGAAAATGAGACTAGCATAATTGGGGTGGAAAAAAGAATAAGAGGTCGGGTTAAAAATCAAATGGAAAAGACCCAAAGAGAATATTATTTAAATGAGCAATTAAAAGCTATTCAAAAAGAATTAGGTGAAATTGAGGATGGTAAAGACGAAAGCACAAGCTTAAACAAAGCTATCATTAAAGCAAAAATGCCAAAAGAGGTAGAAAAGAAATGTTTACAAGAGTTAAAGAAATTAAAGAATATGAGCCCAATGTCTGCAGAAGCTACAGTTGTAAGAAATTATTTGGATTGGATGACAGAATTACCTTGGTTTAAGAAAAGTGAAGTTGATATTAATTTAAAAAAAGCTCTGGAAATTTTGGACAAAGATCATTTTGGTTTGGAAAAGGTTAAAGAGCGGATTATTGAATTTCTTGCAGTTCAAAAAAGAATGGAAAAAATTAAAGGCCCAATATTATGTTTGGTAGGTCCACCAGGTGTTGGTAAAACTTCGTTAGGAAAATCTATAGCAAAAGCTACTAATAGAGAATTTGTTAGAATGTCCGTTGGTGGTATGAGAGATGAAGCTGAAATAAGAGGTCACAGAAGAACTTATATTGGATCTTTACCTGGAAAAATTATTCAGATGATGAAGAAAGCTGGAACAAAAAATCCATTAATTTTATTAGATGAAATTGATAAAATAGGAAATGATTACAGAGGAGATCCTTCATCAGCACTACTTGAGGCTTTAGATCCTGAGCAAAATACTACTTTCAACGATCATTACCTTGAAGTTGATTATGATTTGTCTGATGTAATGTTTGTTACAACAGCTAATACATTAAATATCTTACCTCCACTTTTGGACAGAATGGAAGTTATAAGATTAGCTGGATATACAGAAGATGAAAAGATTAATATTGCAAACAAATATTTATTACCAAAACAAATTAAAGATAATGGCGTAAAAGAAAATGAAATGAAAATTGATGATGATATTATTAAAGAAGTAATTAGAAGTTATACAAAAGAATCTGGAGTAAGAAATTTAGAAAGAGAGATTTCAAAATTAGCTAGAAAAGTTGTAAAAAAGGTTGTTTCTGGTGAACAGAAAGAAGTGAAAATAAATAATAAAAATCTTCCAGATTTTCTTGGGGTTCCTAAATTTAAGTCAGGAGAGTTAGAGTCTGAAAATCGTGTAGGCATAGTAACTGGATTAGCTTGGACAGAGTATGGTGGAGAAATTTTAAAAATTGAAACTGCAACGATGCCTGGAAAAGGAAGAATGCAAATTACAGGTAAATTAGGTGACGTGATGCAAGAGTCTGTTAAAGCCGCAAAATCATTTGTAAGATCGAAATGCCTGGAATATGGAATTATTCCTCCATTATTTGAAAAAAAAGATTTTCATATACATGTCCCTGAGGGTGCAACACCAAAAGATGGTCCCTCAGCTGGTATTGGAATGGTAACTTCTATAGTTTCCTCAATTACAAATATTCCAGTCAAAAGAGATGTTGCGATGACTGGTGAAGTAACATTAACTGGTCAAGTTTTACCAATTGGTGGTTTAAAAGAAAAACTTATTGCAGCCCATAGGGCAGGAATTAAAGAAGTTCTAATTCCTAAAGAAAATGAAAAAGATTTAGTTGATATGCCAAAAAAAATAATTGATGAAATCAAGATCACGCCCGTTGAGTATGCAGATGAAGTTTTAAAAATTGCATTAACAAAAGAACTTAAAAAGACAGAGTGGGTTGAAGTTGATATTTCTAAAAAAGACGATAAATCTCAAGCGAGCATTCAGTAAATTTTTTTAGTTAGGTGGTTGGCCAATCTCTCCGTAAACGCAAGAGATGTTAAAGTTATGTTTGCATGACTTGTTTTTGGAAAAACAGATGGTCCTGTAATATATAAATTTTTTGTATCCCAAATTTTTAAATTTTTATCTACTACACCATTTTTTTTATCTTTAGAAATTATTAAACCTCCTGAAGAATGATTGGTGTCTCTCAATTTTTTTATAAAATTTTGATAATCTAAATTATAAAAATCTTTAGTATTAATTTTGAATATATCTTCTTTTTCATAATGATTTGAAACGTCATTTACAAATTTTTTGATTACTAGAAACTCATCTCCATTTAAACTCCATTTTAAATCTACTTTTTTTTTATTTTTTGGAGATAAAAAAATTTTACTTTTACTATTTATCCTTTGTTCACATTGAATATAAAAAAATAATTCCTTATTATTGGAAAATAATAGTTTTTTATGAAGTAGAAAATAAAAAAATTTTTTAGTAAAAAACCAGATATATTTTTTATTAAATAAAACTTTAATAAGATTAATCAAATTAATTAAATTTTTATTTAAATAAAATTTTCTTAATGAATTATTAAAGTTTAAATAAAAATTTTCTGATTTTGTTTTTATTTCACCACTTATACCATAATTGAAATTATTAATAACATATCTTGATTTAATTTTAGGCTGGTATTTAGAATTAGAAATGAAGCCATTTAAAAAAATATTATAAAATTTTTGCTTATCTAGAATTTTAATTTTACCAATAAATAAACCAATATGATCTTGGAAAAATTTTCCTAAATTTTGATTTTTTTCCCAAGGAGAATTTTTTTTTTGATTAAGTAGTAATTGATTATTATTAAAGGTACCACAACAAAAAATAACTACTTTTGGGTAAATTTTTTTAATTTTACCTTTTGATTTTACAAGAACGAAATTACAAATTTTATTTTTAAAGTTTAATTTAAATATTTCAGTATTAAGCCAAATTTTGTAATCATTGTTTTTAATATTATTGATAAAAAAATTTTTAAAATTCGGTTCGTTTAACCAGTGCGTATAAAAATTTACTAAATTTTTAATCTTTATTTTTTTTTGTTTTATTTTTTTTAAAAAATCTTTTTGTTTGATATAATTAATATTAAATCTTTTATAAACTAACTGATAGTATTTTTTGATTTCTGAATAACTAATTCCCGGATAACTTTTAACATTAAAATCTTCTTTATCGAATTCAACTAATTGGCCACCCCATAACGTGCTGTTACCACCCAAACCTATACTTGTATTTTTTTTAAAACCATCATGCTGAGGTAAAGTTTTGTGATTAGATTTATTTTTTTTGACACTTGCAATTGCACCTCCTTTTTCAATTAAGATTATATTTTTATTAATTTTTTTTAATCTGTCGGCAAGATATAACCCGCTTGTGCCCCCACCAACAATTAATACGTCGGTATTGAATATTTTTATTTTATTTTTAGATATAGTCATTTTTCTAATATAACTTTAAAATTTTTAGTGAAAGTTTTACAGCATACTCTTTTGTAATTCTTTTATGAGTTGGTAGAGTTATCAGCTTATCAGTAAAACTTTGTAAACTTTTATTATTACCAAATTTTGAAAATCTTTTAATTTTACTACAGTCAGCATAAAAAAAACTTCCAACATCAAAGCCAGATTCTAAAAGTTTATTTTTCATTCTTTGTTTATGTTTTTTATTTTTAGCTAAAATTAGATAATGCATAAACTCATTATCATTTAAAAATTTTTTATTATCTTCAACTTTTGGAGATGTTATTTTTTTCAATCTATTAAAATAAATTCCTGATATAAATTTTCTATGCTTTAGATCTAATTCATAATTAAATGTTTTATTGTAAATTTCTTTGATTCCATTATTTGACAAAAGTGAAAAATAACTTCTATCCATTTTAAAAATTTCATTCAAATACATATTTTTGTTTAATATAAATTTTTGTTTATGAGATAAAAATTTAAGAACTTTAAATGTAATTAGATTAAAAATAATTTGATTAGTAATAATGTCAAATTTTATAGTTTGCATAAATTTTTTAAAGTATTGACTCGCAGAAAGTTTTTTCCAATTAGCTGTTGTTTCAGTTATAAGTTTTTTATATTTTCTTTTATATGTTATGGCTCCACCAAAAAAAAAATTAATAAATTTGAATGTAGAAAAACTATAAACACTAAAATCACTCAAACTACCAATATATGCACCACCTGATTTTCCAGAACATGATATTGCGCAATCTTCTACAAGAATAATTTGATTTTTTTTACAAATTTTATAGATTAATTTGTAGTTTTTTTGATTAACATGGTAGTGAGTTATTATCAAAGCAGCAGGTTTTTTTTTAATTATTTTATTCAATTCTTTCATTGATAAATTCGTTGAATTTTTATCATGTTTTAAAAACACAGGTTTGCCTCCTGCACTTATAACTAAATCGATAACCTCCGGTATAGTAAAAGGACTTAAAAATACCAAATTATTTTTTGAATTTTTAAGAATAATTTTGATTGCTAAAAAAATACCTGATCTAGCTCTTCCTAAAAATTTAATTTCCTTATTAATATTAAATAAATTCTTTATTTTTTTTTTTAATTTTTTTTCTAAATTTTCATCCTTATAGATAAATGATTTAAAATAATTTAGATAATTGATTGAATTTATTACTTGTTTTGGATAATGCATTTTTCGATATTAATTGCTTATAACATAATTTAATAATTTAATTATCAATTAAGATCAAAATACTTTTTTAGCCATTATAATAGCTTAATTGGTCTTGACGTAGATGTACTAAAAGATATAAAACACAATGTTTTTGGTTTAGGGCGGTTAGCTCAGTTGGTAGAGCATCTCGTTTACACCGAGGGGGTCAAAGGTTCGAGTCCTTTACTGCCCACCAAAAATGAATCACAAGTGGGGGTGTAGCTCAGTTGGTTAGAGCGATCGCCTGTCACGCGATAGGTCGAGGGTTCGAGTCCCTTCACTCCCGCCACTTTCCAATAAAACATTGATAATTCTTATCAATTGATCTGTATATTTTGAATAATGTGACCTAACATCACTTCATATGCTTATAAAAAATGATATATATTCCACCATGACTGCGGATTTTTTAAAAGACTACTTACCTATAATATTATTCTTATTTATCGCACTAGGATTAAGTTGTGCGTTTATAGTTCTGAATTTTATCTTATCTCCAAAAAATCCAGATCCAGAGAAATTATCTGCTTACGAGTGTGGATTTGAGCCATTTCAAGACTCAAGAATGGAATTTGATGTAAGATTTTATCTTGTAGCAATATTATTTATTATTTTTGATCTTGAGATAGCATTCTTGTTTCCGTGGGCAATTTCTTTAGGAAATATCGGTATTTTAGGTTTTATGTCAATGATGATTTTCTTATTCATACTTACTATAGGATTTATTTATGAATGGAAAAAAGGTGCATTAGACTGGGAATAAAGTTTTTTAAATGAACAACAAGTTAAATCAAGTACCAAATGAATTTAAACAAATTGCTGAAGATTTCAGTAAGAATGGATTTATAACGACCTCATTAGAAAACTTAGTAAATTGGTCGAGATCTGGTTCATTACATTGGATGACTTTTGGTCTTGCATGTTGTGCTGTTGAAATGATGCAAACAGCAATGCCAAGATATGATCTTGAAAGATTTGGTGCCGCCCCAAGAGGGTCGCCAAGACAATCCGATGTGATGATTGTTGCTGGAACTTTAACAAATAAAATGGCTCCAGCTTTAAGAAAAGTTTATGATCAGATGCCAGAGCCAAGATATGTTATATCAATGGGTAGTTGTGCTAATGGTGGTGGTTATTATCATTATTCTTATTCTGTTGTAAGAGGATGTGATCGTATTGTACCAGTTGATGTTTATGTGCCTGGTTGTCCACCATCAGCTGAAGCCTTACTTTACGGAATAATGCAATTACAAAAAAAAATTAGAAACAAAGGTTCGTTTGGTAGGTGATATGGAAAATTTAATTGATTTGGAAAAAAAAATAAATTCAGAGCTTACTACTAAAATAAATAAGACATCAATTAAACATAATCAAATTTTTGTTCAAATTGATAAAGAAGATTTAATCGATGTTGTTTTGTTTTTGAAAACAAACAAAAATTTTAAATTTCGACAATTAATTGATATTACAGTTGTAGATTATCCTGAGGAAACAAATAGATTTAAAATTGTATATTTATTTTTAAGTCATGAGTTTAATCAAAGAATGATCATGAGCTATTTTATTAATGAGAATGAAGTTATACCCTCTTTAACAAGCATATTTCCCTCAGCTAATTGGATGGAGAGAGAAGTTTTCGATATGTATGGTGTAAATTTCAAAGATCATCCAGACCTGAGAAGGATACTCACAGACTACGGTTTTGAAGGACACCCATTAAGAAAAGATTTTCCCTTAACTGGTCATTTAGAGGTTAGATACAGTGAAGAGAAAAAAAAAGTTATAAATGAACCTGTCAAATTAGAGCAAAATTATAGAAATTTTGATTATGAAAGTCCTTGGGAAGGAACAAAATATATTAAAGAGATTTCAGAAACTAATGACAAAAAAAATTAAAAATTTAAATCTAAATTTTGGACCTCAACATCCTGCGGCTCATGGTGTTCTAAGGTTGATACTTGAGTTAGATGGTGAAGTTGTGGAAAAAGCTGATCCACATATTGGTTTATTGCATCGAGGAACAGAAAAATTAATCGAAAATAAAACTTACATGCAAGCAGTTCCATATTTTGATCGTCTTGATTATGTTGCACCCATGAATCAAGAACATGCATTTGCTTTAGCTATTGAAAAGATTTTAAAAATTGACGTTCCAATAAGAGCACAATACATACGTGTCATGTTTTGTGAAATTGGAAGAATATTAAGTCATATATTAAATGTTACTACTCAAGCGCTTGATGTAGGGGCTTTAACTCCATCTTTATGGGGATTTGAAGAAAGAGAAACATTAATGACTTTCTATGAACGTGCATCTGGATCAAGACTACACGCAAATTATTTTAGAGCAGGTGGAGTTCATCAAGATTTACCTGCAGGTTTAGAAAATGATATTGCAAAATTTTGTGAAACTTTTCCAAAAATAATAAATGATCTTGAGAACCTTCTAACAGATAATAGAATATTTAAACAAAGAAACGTTGATATAGGTGTTGTTACTAAGGATGATGCACTAGATTATTCTTTCAGTGGTGTAATGATCAGGGGTTCAGGCGTGCCATGGGATCTCAGAAAATCACAACCTTATGATTGCTATGATCAATTAGAATTTAAAATTCCTGTAGGTAAAAATGGTGATTGTTATGATCGATATCTATGCAGAATTGAAGAAATGAAAGAGAGTGTCTCAATCATAAAACAATGTTTAGCAAGAATGCAAAAAGGTCCAATTAAAGCTTTTGATGGAAAAATTTCACCTCCTTCTAAAAAAGAGATAAAACAGTCAATGGAAGCTTTAATTCATCATTTTAAATTATTTACTGAAGGATACCGTGTACCCGAGGATGAAATTTATACGGCTGTTGAAGCACCTAAAGGAGAATTTGGTGTTTATTTAATTTCGGATGGATCAAGTAAACCATATAAATGTAAAATTAGAGCGCCAGGGTTTTCTCATTTACAATCAATGGACTATTTAATTAAAGGTCATATGTTGGCAGATGTTCCTGCAGTATTAGGTTCTCTCGATATAGTTTTTGGAGAGGTTGACAGATGAGTTTAAGAAGACCTGCAAAAAATCAACCTGAAAATTTTGAATTTAATTCTTCTTCATTAGAAGCGGCAAAAAGTATTGTAGCTAATTATCCAGAGGGTAAACAGCAAAGTGCAGTAATGGCATTACTTTATATTGCTCAAAAACAAAATGATAACTGGATACCACTAGCAGCAATGAAGTACATCGCAAAATTTTTAGATATGCCATATATAAAAGTTTATGAAGTTGCTACTTTCTATAGCATGTATAATTTATCTCCAGTAGGGAAATATTTTGTTCAAGTGTGCACAACAACTCCATGCATGATAAGAGGTGCAAATAAGTTAGTGGAAGCATGTAAGGAAAAAATTTCAGAAAATGAGTCAGAACTTTCAAATAATAAGAATTGTTCATGGATGGAAGTAGAATGTCTAGGTGCGTGTGTTAATGCTCCGATGATGCAAATAAATGATGATTATTATGAAGATCTTGATAAAGAAAAAACTTTAAAAATATTAGATAAAGTTTTAAATGGGGAAAAACCTGTACCTGGTTCTTATAGAGGTAGAGTCAATAATGGACCTGAAAATAATAGAAAAACATTAATGGATCTAAAAAATGCTTAAAGATCAAGATAGAATTTTTCAAAATTTATATAACGATTTAGGACCTGATTTAATCTCTTCTCAAAAAAGAGGTGACTGGATAAATACTAAAGAAATAACTGAAAAAGGTAGAGATTGGATTATTAATGAAATTAAAGACTCGCAACTTAGAGGAAGAGGTGGAGCAGGTTTTCCAACAGGATTAAAATGGTCATTCGCACCTAAAGAGATTGGATCCCGACCACATTACTTAGTAATTAACGGAGATGAATCAGAACCAGGCACTTGTAAAGATAGAGATATTTTAAGATTTGAACCTCACAAATTAATCGAAGGCTGTTTGATAGCTTCTTATGCGATCCAAGCTCATGTCTGTTATATTTATATAAGAGGAGAATATTTTATAGATGGGCAAAAACTACAAAAGGCAATTGATGAAGCATACGAAAAAAAATTATTAGGAAAAAATGCTGCTGGTACAGGATGGGATTTAGATATTTATATTCATTATGGAGCTGGAGCTTATATATGTGGAGAAGAGACAGCACTACTTGAGAGTATAGAAGGAAAAAAAGGTCAACCTAGATTAAAACCTCCTTTTCCAGCATTAATCGGCCTATATGGGTGCCCAACAATAATTAATAATGTTGAAACTATAGCAGTAGTTCCAACTATTCTTAGAAGAGGAGGAAAATGGTTTGCATCTTTAGGAAGAGAAAAAAATACTGGAACTAAAATATTTTGTATATCAGGTAATGTGAATAATCCTTGTAATGTTGAAGAAGAAATGAACATTCCTCTAAAAGAATTAATTGAGGTCCACGCTGGAGGTGTTATTGGTGGTTGGGATAATTTACAAGCTGTAATTCCCGGTGGATCCTCAATGCCATTAATTCCAAAAGATAAATGTGAAACATTAACCATGGATTTTGACTCGTTAATGGCAGAAAAAAGTGGATTAGGGACAGCAGGTGTTGTTGTAATTAACAAAGATCAGGACATAATTAGATGTATGGCTAGAATTGCAAGATTTTATAAGCATGAAAGCTGTGGACAGTGTACACCTTGTAGAGAAGGTTCAGGTTGGATGTGGAGAATGCTTGAAAGAATGTCGAGAGGAGAAGCATCAAAAGATGAAATAGAAATGTTAGGTGACGTAACAAAACAAATAGAGGGACATACAATTTGTGCTTTTGGTGAAGGATCATCTTGGCCTGTTCAAGGTTTGTTGAGACATTTTAAAGATGAAATTAAAAAAAGAAATAAATTTGACCCGATTGTAAAAGAAAATAAAGATATTCCATATTTAGTAGATCAACACTTACTGGACAAAAATGCTTAAATTAAAAGTTAATGATATTGATGTTGAGGTTGAGGAAGGGTTGACCGTTCTTCAAGCTTGTGAGAAAGCAGGAGTAGAAATTCCAAGATTTTGTTATCACGAAAAATTATCAATAGCTGGTAATTGTAGAATGTGCTTAGTCGAAATGGAAAAATCTCCTAAACCAATAGCATCATGTGCTATGCCTGCAGCAGAAGGAATGGTGATTAAAACTAATACGCCAAAAATTGAAAAATCAAGAAAGGGTGTGATGGAGTTTTTATTAGCAAATCATCCTTTAGATTGTCCTGTTTGTGATCAAGGAGGAGAATGTGATCTTCAAGATCAATCTATGTTTTATGGAATAGATAAGTCTAGATTTAAAGAGAACAAAAGAGCAGTGCCTGATAAGAATATGGGTCCATTGATTAAGACCCAAATGACAAGATGCATACATTGTACTCGATGTGTAAGATTTGCAACTGAGATAGCAGGAGTGCCGGAACTAGGAGCAATAGGAAGAGGTGAAGATATGCAAATAACTACTTATCTAGAAGAATCTGTTCAATCTGAATTGTCTGGAAATGTGATCGACCTTTGTCCAGTTGGAGCACTTACTTCTAAACCTTATGTTTTTGAAGCTAGGCCCTGGGAATTAAAAAAAACTGAAACAATTGATGTTATGGATGCAGTAGGTTCAAATATTAGAGTGGATACATATGATTGGGAAGTAAAAAGAGTTTTACCACTCATTAACGAAGATATAAATGAGGAATGGATTTCAGATAAAACAAGATATGCATGTGATGGATTATTAAACCAAAGGTTAGATACTCCATATATAAGATATAATAACAAGTTTGAAAAAGCTTCTTGGAATGAAGTTTATAAAATCATTAAATCAAAAATAGAAAATACAAATAAAGATAAAATATGTGGTTTTGTAGGTGATCTCACTAATATGGAAACAAGTTTTATTTTTAAGGAATTCTTAGAAAGAACAATCGACTGTAAAAAATATGATTATAGATCTACAAAAAACTTTATTGATTATTCGTTAAGAGAAAATTATCTGTTTAACTCATCTATAAATGGAATTGAGCATGCAGATTTGATTTTATTGATAGGCACAAATCCAAGATTTGAAGCAACAATGGTTAATGCCAGAATAAGAAAAGCATACGTTAATAGTGGTACAAAGGTTATTTCACTGAATAATGTTGGTGACTTAACCTATAATTATCAAAGTCTGGATGGCAAAACTCAAACTATTGAAGACATATCTAATGATAATAATGAATTAACAAAAAAAATTGTAGACGCAAAAAAACCAATGATTATATTTGGGGAGTCATTCTTCAAAATTAATTCAGCAAGTTATTTATTTAATTTATTCAAACAATTTTTATCAAAAAATAAAAAAATTACTGATGATTGGAATCCAATTAATATATTATCGGTAGATGCATCCACAGTTGGAAATTTAGACTTAGATATAGTTGATAAGAGTAATAAAATTATAGAGGATTTAAATGAAAATAAATTTGAAATTATTTTTTTACTTGGACAAGATAATTTAAACTTCAAAAAGAAAGATGAGTTTATCATTTATCAGGGTAGCCATGGAGACAAAGGTGCAGAAATTGCAGATATTATTTTACCAGGTGCAGCCTACACTGAACAATCGGGTCACTATACTAACTTAGAGGGCAAAGTTCAAAAAGCTTTTAAAGCGTCATATCCTCCTGGAGATGCAAAAGAAGATTGGCAAATTATCAACGATCTTGCAGAAGTGATGAACAAAAGAAAACTTTTTAATGACAAAGATGAACTTGAAAGTAGCATGTTTAATTATCTAAAAATTAAACAAGATCAAAAAAATTCAGAATTAATTGAAAAAAATTATGAAAATAATTTTACCAACGAAACTCTTAAAATTGAATTTAAAGATTATTATTTCTCTAATGTTATTGCTCGTTCATCAAAAACTATGTTTGAATGTAATAATTCTAAATTAGATTTTAAAAAAACAGGTACTGAAGGTTAATTAATGGAATATTTGGATATTATTTTTCAAGAAAGTTATAAAATTTTATTTTTATTAGTGCCTGTATTGGTATCAGTTGCAATGATCGTTTGGCTAGATCGTAGAGTTTGGGCTTTTGTTCAAAAAAGACAAGGTCCGAATGTAGTTGGTCCTTTTGGCTTACTGCAATCTCTTGCGGATGCGCTTAAATATATTTTTAAAGAAATAATAATTCCAGCTAGCTCAAATAAAGTAATTTTTATTCTTGCACCAATAATAACAATGACATTAGCTTTAATAGCATGGGCTGTAATTCCTTTTGGTGCTCAACAAGTATTGGCGGATATAAATGTTGGTATTTTATATATTTTTGCTGTTTCCTCATTGGGAGTGTATGGAATTATTATGGGAGGATGGGCATCAAATTCTAAATATCCATTTTTAGGAGCAATTAGATCTGCTGCACAAATGGTATCTTATGAAGTGTCTATTGGCATAATTATCATAAATGTTTTGTTATGTGTTGGATCATTAAACTTAAACGATATTGTAATAGCTCAAAAAGAATTATGGTTTGTAATTCCATTATTTCCAATGTTTGTTATTTTTTTTATATCTGCACTAGCCGAGACAAATAGGCCTCCATTTGATTTACCAGAGGCAGAGGCTGAACTAGTTGCTGGATATCAAACAGAATATTCTGGAATGATGTACGCAATGTTTTGGTTAGGAGAATATGCAAATATATTATTAATGTGTGCTTTAGGTTCAATTTTATTTTTAGGAGGATGGTTATCACCTGTAGATTTATATCCATTTAACTTGATACCTGGTGCTATTTGGCTGATCTTTAAAATTTTATTATTATTTATTTTGTTTGCTTTAGTTAAAGCAATAGTTCCAAGGTATAGATATGACCAACTAATGAGATTAGGTTGGAAAATATTTTTACCTTTATCTTTGATATATGTTGTTTTAACTGCGAGTTTTCTTTTTTATTTTAACCTATTACCAGTTATTTAAATGAAAATTACAAGATTTTTTAAAACAATTTTTATGACAGATTTTGTAGGAGGATTGTTTATTGCTATTAAAGAACTTTTTAAATCTAAAAAGACTATAAACTATCCCTTTGAGAAAGGTAAAATTAGTCCCAGGTATAGGGGTGAACATGCTTTGAGAAGGTATCCTAATGGGGAAGAAAGGTGTATTGCTTGTAAATTATGTGAAGCTGTATGTCCAGCTCAAGCAATAACAATCGAGTCAGCTGAAAGATCTGATGGAAGTAGAAAAACTACTCGCTACGACATTGATATGATGAAATGCATTTATTGTGGCTTATGTGAAGAATCATGCCCTGTAGATGCAATTGTTCAAGGACCAAATTTTGAATTTTCCACAGAAACTAGAGAGGAGCTGTATTATACAAAAGAAAAACTTCTTGATAATGGTGACAGATGGGAAAATGTTTTAGCTGCAAATATAAAAAGCGATAATCCTTATAGATAAAGTCATTTATGATAGCCCACGCAATTTTTTTTTATATATTCTCTATAATTGCAATAGTCTCTGCAATAATGGTGACTGCATCAAAAAATACTGTGCATTCAGTTTTTTTTCTTATTTTAGATTTTATAAGCATATCTTGCTTATTTATTATGATCGGTGCAGAATTCTTAGGAATGATAATGTTGATAGTTTATGTTGGTGCGGTAGCAGTGTTATTTTTGTTTGTAGTCATGATGTTAAATGTTGCTCAACAAAAAAATCAATGGTTTCTATCAAAATCAAGCTCAAGGCACATACCTATTGGTCTAATTATAAGTGCAATAATTTTTTTTGAATTGATAATTGTTGTTGGAGGATGGAAATATAAACCAGATTTATCTAATTCCACAAATATATCTTTTAGTAATGATATAACCAACACACATTCATTAGGATTAGTCTTATACACTGACTATATTCATATTTTTCAAATAAGTGGAATGATACTATTAATAGCTATGATAGGTGCAATTGTTTTAACATTTAGACAAAGAGAGGGAGTTAAAAAACAAAGTTACATAAAACAAATTTCTAGAGAAAGATCAGAAGGTGTAGAAGTTTTAGAAGTACCATCAAACAGAGGAGTAAAAATAGATGACTGAAATTGGTTTAGGACATTATCTCACTTTGGGTGCTGTTATTTTTAGCATTGGTGTGATTGGTATTTTTTTAAACAGAAAAAATATAATCGTTATCTTAATGAGTATTGAACTTATATTATTAGCTGTAAACATAAATCTAGTTTCATTTTCAATTTATTTGAATGACCTATCTGGCCAGGTATTTACTCTTTTTATATTGACAGTAGCTGCTGCTGAAGCTGCAATTGGACTAGCAATCATAGTTGTATATTATAGAAATTCAGGAACTATTCGAGTAGAGGAAATAGATAATTTAAAAGGATAAAATGGAAATTTCAATAATTGCATTACCTTTGATAGCATCAATTATCTCAGGTTTTTTTGGAAAATTTATTGGAGATAGAAATTCTGAAATTGTTACAAGTCTTTTAGTTTCAATATCAGCTATTTTTTCTTGTATTGTTTTATATGAGGTAGTGCAAAATCAATATGAAGAAAATATAATTATTGCTACTTGGATCAATTCAGGCTCTCTAGATGTTAATTGGTCGATGAAAATTGACTCTTTGTCAGCAGTAATGTTAGTTGTTGTTACCTCTGTTTCAGCTCTAGTTCATATTTATTCAATTGGTTATATGTCTCAAGATCCACATAAACCGAGATTTATGGCCTATTTATCTCTTTTTACTTTTGCGATGCTAATGTTGGTAACTTCAGATAATTTTATACAATTATTTTTTGGTTGGGAAGGAGTAGGGCTTTGTTCTTATTTTTTAATAGGGTTTTGGTTTAAAAAAGATACTGCTAATGCAGCAGCGATAAAAGCTTTTGTTGTTAATAGAGTCGGTGATTTTGGATTTGCTTTAGGTATATTTTTGATATTCTATTTATTCGGAACAGTAAACTATTCAGAGGTTTTTGAACAAATTCCAACAATAACTAATAAAAATCTTAATTTTTTAGGCATTGAAATTAATGCCATAGATTTAATTTGCTTGCTTTTATTTATTGGTGCAATGGGAAAATCAGCTCAAATTTTTCTTCATACTTGGTTACCAGATGCTATGGAAGGCCCAACACCTGTTTCTGCATTAATTCACGCAGCAACAATGGTTACAGCGGGTGTTTTTTTAGTAGTGAGATGTTCACCAATCTATGAATATTCAGAATTAGCTTTAAACATTGTAACAATCGTTGGTATGAGTACCGCTTTTTTTGCTGCTACAGTGGCACTTGTTCAAACTGATATTAAAAAGATAATAGCATATTCAACTTGTAGTCAATTAGGATATATGTTTTTTGCAACTGGAGTAGGAGCATACAATATTGCGATGTTTCATTTATTTACTCATGCTTTTTTTAAGGCACTATTATTTTTAGGCTCTGGTTCAGTTATTCATGCATTTAAAGATGAACAGAATATTAATAATATGGGGGGTGTTTGGAAAAAACTTCCATATACATATTCTTTGATGGTAATTGGAACTTTAGCATTAACAGGTTTTCCATTTTTATCTGGCTTTTATTCAAAAGATGCAATTATAGAATTTGCATATCTAAGAGGAAATACTACTGGATACTATGCTGCGGGTGTTGGTATCTTGACTGCTTTCTTAACATCTATCTATTCATGGAGACTAATGTTTAAAACATTCCACGGAGAATATAATAATAAAGAAATTAAAATAGAAGAAACACATGAGTCACCAGCGGTGATGTTAATTCCTCTAATTTTTTTAGCCGTAGGTGCAATCTTTGCAGGTATCACATTTAAAGAATTATTTATCGGCAATGAAGGATTTAAATATTTTTGGAGTGACTCGATATTTTTTTTAAAACCTTTAAGCACAGAACATCCTCCATTATGGTTTTTAATTTTAACTCCGACTTTAGTGATTATTTCTATTCCAATTTCATATTATTTGTTTTTAAAAAATAAAAACTTAACTAAACAAATTGTAAAAGTGAATCAACCTCTTTATCAATTTTTATTGAATAAATGGTATTTTGATGAACTTTATGCCAATGTATTTGTCAAACCGTCTAAAAGAATAGGTTTATTTTTATGGAAATTTTTTGATCTTAAAATCATTGATGGTTTTGGTCCTGATGGTATTTCTGCATTGATAAAAAAATTTTCTATCAAGGCAAATAAATTTCAAAGCGGATTTATATACCAATATGCATTTATAATGCTTCTTGGTTTTTCAGCATTATTAACTTTCTTAATTGTAAAATGATAGACTTTCCTATTTTATCTTCTTTAATTTTATTACCATCTATAGGAGCTCTTTTTTTGTTTTTTAACAGAAGTAATAATGAAAATAATTTAACAGTAAAATATGTTGCCTTATTTACATCTCTTGTAAATTTTGTTTTATCTATTTATTTATGGATATCATTTGACCAAACAACCTCAGATTTTCAATTTGTAGAAGATAGAATATGGATCGAAAATTTTATAAATTATAAAGTGGGTGTGGATGGAATTTCTATATTATTTTTAATATTAACAACATTTATAACTCCTCTTTGTATTATATCTATTAACAATTCTATAAAGAATAGACTTCGTGAATTTTTAATTGCGGTACTAATCATGGAGTCCTTTATGATTGGTGTATTTTGTTCTTTAGATCTTGTTGTTTTTTACTTATTCTTTGAAGCTGGTTTGATACCGATGTTTCTTATTATTGGTATTTGGGGAGGGTCTAGAAGAGTTTACTCGGCATTTAAATTTTTTTTGTATACTTTGTTAGGTTCAGTATTGATGTTGGTTGCGATAATCTCAATATACTGGATAACAGGAACGACTGACGTTACTAAGCTTTATGGTATAGGTATTGACGCTAAGTATCAAAATTTACTTTGGTTAGCTTTCTTTAGTTCTTTTGCGGTCAAAACTCCAATGTGGCCAGTTCATACTTGGCTTCCAGATGCTCATGTCGAGGCGCCAACTGCAGGATCAGTATTATTAGCAGCAATTTTACTTAAGATGGCTGGATACGGTTTTATAAGATTTTCATTAGGTTTATTTCCAGTTGCTTCAGAAGCTTTTACCCCTTTAATCTACACACTTAGTGTAATAGCAATAATTTTTACATCCTTAATTGCTTTAATGCAGGAAGATATGAAAAAGTTAATAGCTTATTCTTCCGTTGCTCATATGGGATTTGTTACTTTGGGAATTTTTACAATTCAACAACAAGGAATAGAAGGAAGTATAATTCAAATGATAAGTCATGGCCTTGTTTCTGCGGCTCTATTCTTATGTGTTGGTGTTATTTATGATCGAATGCATTCAAGATTAATTAATACCTATGGAGGTATTGTTAGTTTAGTTCCAAAATATTCAGTATTATTTATGTTATTTACTTTAGCAGCCCTTGGTCTACCCGGCACAAGTGGTTTTGTAGGTGAATTTTTAATATTGATGGCTGCTTTTAAAGATAATTTTTTAGTAGCTGTAATTGCAAGTTTAGGAGTCATTATTGGAGCAGCATATATGCTGTGGTTATATAAAAGAGTTATATTCGGAAGATTAATAAATTCTGATTTAAAAGGTATGATTGATTTGAATAAATCAGAAATAGTTATTTTAACTTGTTTGGCAATACCAACTTTATTATTTGGTTTCTATCCAGAGCCATTAATAAATACAATTGAAGTATCAATAAATAATTTAATTGAAACACACAATATCAAGATAGTAAGTAGGTAAAAATGGAAAATTTAGTATTAGTATTACCAGAGGTTTTCATTTCATTATCAATAATGTTTTTACTTATTTTAGGAGTGTTCAAAAAAAATAGTTCTAAGATTATTCAAAATATTTCTTTATTAGTTTTACTGATTACAGCTGTAATTACATTTAATGAAACTTTTGGTATTGAAGAAATGATTTTATTTAATGGTAGTGTAATAATTGATTATTTATCATCTTTTATGAAAATAGTTACATTATTGGCAGCATTTTTGGTATTAGTTATCTCATCAAATTATTTAAAATCATTTAAAATTTTTAAAATTGAGTACCCAATATTAATTCTAAGCTCAGTTTTAGGGATGATGCTCATGATAAGCTCAAATGATTTAATTGTTTTTTATATGGGTCTCGAACTTCAATCATTAGCATTATATGTATTAGCGACATTTAATAGAGATGAAATAAAATCATCTGAAGCTGGATTAAAATATTTTGTCTTAAGTGCTCTATCCTCAGGATTATTGCTATATGGATGCTCATTGATTTATGGTTTCACTGGCTCAACTAATTTTAATGTTATTGCCACCCAATTAAATTCTGATCAATATGCATTAACTTTTGGAATTGTATTTATTCTAGTTGGACTAGCATTTAAAATTTCCGCTGTACCATTTCATATGTGGGCCCCTGATGTTTATGAAGGATCTCCGACTTCGGTTACTTTATTTTTTACCATGGTACCTAAAATAGCAGCTTTAACAGTGTTTATTAGATTTTTATATATACCTTTTTTAAATCTTATTGATCAATGGCAAATGATTTTGGTTTTTTTATCAATAGCTTCTATGGTCTTTGGTGCAGTGGCAGCTATTGGTCAAAAAAATCTTAAAAGATTAGTTGCCTATAGTTCAATTAGCCACGTAGGATATGCTTTAGCTGGTTTAGCAACTGGTTCTAATGACGGAATACAAAGTTCAGTGATTTATATAACAATTTATATAATAATGAATTTAGGATTATTCTCATGTTTATTAATGATGAAAAGAAACAATGTTTACTATGAACAAATTGATGATCTGTCAGGCTTATCAAAGAATCATCCATTGTTATCTTTATCTTTATTAGTAATATTATTTTCTTTGGCTGGAATACCGCCTCTTGCAGGATTTTTTGCGAAATTTTATGTTTTTAAATCAGTTTTGGAGCAATCAATGTTTTTTTTAGCAATAGTAGGACTTCTATCTACGGTAGTTGCTGCTTTTTATTATTTGAGACTTATCAAGATTATGTATTTTGATAAGGAAAAAGAGAAATATGATGAAGATCATAGTCTATGGTTAAGATTTTCTCTTGGAGCTTCCACATTATTAATTTTGATATATTTTATATTCCCAAGTCAACTTATTGAAATAGTTTCAAGAATAAATATGATTTAATGAAACTAAAACAATTTAATTTAAAAAAAGTACAAAGCACCAATTTAACAGCAATTAAATTAATTAGAAATTCTAAATATAGATTTGGATTAATAAATTCAGAAAGACAATCTAAAGGTAAGGGTCAATATGGTAGAAATTGGATTTCCTATAAAGGTAATATATTTATCTCCATCTTTTATGAATTAAATAAAATTGACTCATCCATAAATTTACTTACAAAAAAAAATTGTTTTTTAGTAAAAAAAGTAATTTCAAAATACTACAAAAAAAAAATTACTTTTAAATCCCCAAATGATCTATTGATTAATAAAAAAAAAATTTGTGGAATTTTACATGAAGTTATAGAAAAATTTCAAAAAAAATATTTAGTTGTTGGAATTGGATTAAATTTGATTAAAAGTCCAAAAATATCAAGTTATCCAACAACAGATTTACTAGCAGAGACTAATAGAAAGATAAGTCAAAAAAAAATTGTAAAAGAAATAAAAATAACTTTTGAGAAATTTTTATCAAAGTATTATAAAGCCAGATAAATGATTATTTTAGGTGATATTGGAAATACAGTTACTAAAATTTGTTTAGTAAAAAATGACAAAATTTTTAAAAAAATCTTAGTACCCTCAATAGGAAAAAAAGATAATATTTTAGATAAACATTTCTCAAAATTTCAATTTTCTAAATTAAATAAGATATTATTTTGCAGTGTTGTTCCTTCAGCATTTAAAGAATTTAAAAAATATTTTTCAAAGAAAACAAAAATAAAATGTTTTGAGTTAAAAGAATTAAATCTAAAATCTATTTTAAGAATTAATGTAAACTATAAACAAGTTGGTTCTGACAGATTAGCTAATGCTATAAGTGTTAGTGCTAAAAATAAAAATTTTATAATCTTAGATTTTGGTACAGCAACGACTTTTGATGTCTTGATTGGAAATAACTATAGAGGTGGTATAATTTCACCTGGTATCAATCTCTCACTAAATACACTTTCTGATAAAGCGTCTTTAATACCAAAAATTAATCTCAAAAAGATTTCAAAAGTTATAGGAAAAGATACAAAGTCAGCAGTAAGAGCGGGTTTTTTCTGGGGATATGCCGGATTAATTGACAATATTATAAATTTAATTAATAAAGAAACGAAGAAGTCATTTAAAGTAATTATCACAGGTGGTTTCTCAGAGTTATTCAAAGATTCAATTAAAACAAAAGTAAAACAAGATTTTGATATTACAATTAATGGTCTTATTAGAGCTTCGAAACTTATAAAATGATATGAAAGATGAATTTTTATTTTGCCCTTTAGGCGGTTCTGGCGAAATCGGAATGAATATGAACTTATTCGGTTATGGTCAACCAGGGGATCATAAATGGATAATGGTCGATATTGGTGTAACTTTTGCAGATGATACTATTCCGGGTGTTGATTTGATTTATCCAGATCCAGGTTTTATTCAAGAAAGAAAAGAAAATCTTCTTGGAATAATTTTAACTCATGCACATGAAGATCATATTGGAGCAGTAGCTCATCTTTGGCCCAAGCTCAATTGTAAAATTTATGCTACTCCATTTACAGCAGTATTAATCAAAGAAAAATTTAGAGAAAAACATATTGATATAACTAAAAATTTGCAGATTGTAGAATTAAATGGAAAAGTCAATTTAGATCCTTTCGAAGTTGAATATATTACATTAACTCACTCTATATTAGAGCCTAATGGTCTTAAGATACAAACTCCAGCAGGAGTAGTATTACATACCGGTGATTGGAAAGTAGATCCAAATCCATTAATAGGAGATGAGATAAATACTAAAAGATTAAAAGAAATAGGTGATGAGGGAGTGCTTGCAATGATTTGTGACTCTACCAATGTTTTTAGTGCTGGCAGATCTGGATCAGAATTGGATGTGAGAAAAAATATGCTTAATATCATGAGTAGATTGAAAAAAAGAGTAATCATAACTTCCTTTGCATCTAATGTAGCAAGAATGGAGTCCGCCTTTTATTGTGCTGAAAAAACTGGAAGACAAATATCTCTGGTTGGTAGATCAATGCACAGAATTTATAAAGCAGCAAGGCAATGTGGTTATCTAAAAAATACAATCGATCCAATAGATCCAAGGGAAGCAAAAAATATTTCTAGAGAAAAAATAGTTTATCTTTGCACAGGTAGCCAAGGTGAACCAATGGGAGCAATGATGAGGATTTCTAATTATACTCATCCTGATGTATTTATTGAAAAAGATGATGCAGTGATATTTTCCTCTAAAATTATACCAGGGAATGAAAAGAAACTTTATAAACTTCATAATCAATTAGTTAAAGATGGAATAGAGGTTATTTCAGAAGAAAGTGAGTTTATTCATGTTTCAGGTCATCCAAATAGAGAAGATTTAAAAGATATGTATAATTGGGTAAAACCCAAATGCGTTATCCCTGTTCATGGTGAACACAGACATATGATAGAGCATATCAATTTTGCTAAAGAAATGCAGGTACCGTATCCGGTTCAGGTAGAAAATGGAGATGTTGTCAAATTAGCACCTGGTGATTATCCTAAAGTATATGACAAAGCTCCAAGTGGAAGATTATATTTAGATGGAAACATTAGTGTAGAGGAAAATTCTCAATCTATAAAAGATAGAAAAAATTTGAGTGCAAACGGTTTTCTCGAAATTACAATTTTAATTACCCCAAAAGGAAATATTCATAATAATCCAATAATAAGCTTTAGGGGACTGCCTATTTATGAAACTGATGAGTTTATTTTTGGTTTAGGGGAAGAAATTGAAAAAACAACTAAAACATTTAAACTTGGAAACAAAAGTCATGAACATAATCTTATAGATGCTTTAAAAATTGCATCTAGGAAATTTACAAAAGAAAAAACAGGAAAAAGACCTTTTACAAATATTAATTTAGTCAAAATTTAATGAGCCCTACAGGATTAGCTATTATTTATATTATTCTTTGGTGGATAATTTTTTTTGCGATTCTACCAATAGATGTAGATAGAAAAAAAATTGCTAAAATTGAAGGCGAAGATCCTGGATCTCCAGAAAATCCAAAAATCTTGAAGAAATTTATTTACTGTACGGTAATAACAACTATTCTTTTCTCGATAATATATCTATTAATGAAATTTGAATATTTAAATTTAAGAAATATAATCAAATAAAATGCATATTTCAAAATTATTCATTCCTATTCTAAAAAATAACCCATCAGAAGCTAAAATTAAATCTCATCAACTAATGTTGAGAGTTGGTATGATTAAACAGTCATCTGCTGGTATATATTCTTGGTTACCTCTAGGATTTAAAGTCATGAAGAAAATTGAAAAAATTGTCAGGGAAGAACAAAATAAAATAGGTGTTCAAGAAATATTAATGCCCACAATCCAATCAAGTGAAATTTGGAAAGAAAGTGGACGCTTTGAGGATTATGGTGAAGAAATGTTAAGAATTAAAGATCGACAAGATAGAGAGATGCTTTATGGACCGACAAATGAAGAATTGGTTACAGATATATTTCGTTCTTCAATAAAGTCATATAAGTCCCTACCACAACTTTTATATCATATTCAATGGAAGTTTAGAGATGAGATAAGACCTAGATTTGGAATCATGAGATGTAGAGAATTTTACATGAAAGATGCATATTCATTTGATATATCAGATGAGGAAGCTTTTTTTTCATATAATAAATTTTTTTTATCTTACCTTAAAACTTTTAAAAGATTAGATTTAATAGCCATCCCAATGGCTGCAGATACGGGTCCTATTGGAGGAAATCTTTCTCATGAATTTGTAATATTAGCAGAAACTGGTGAAAGTAAAATTTTTGCAGATAAAAGAATTTTTGATTTAAACACAAATAAAACTGTATTAGAAAAAAAATCTTTAGAGGTTATGAGACAAGAATATGAAAAATACTATTCTGTAACAGATGAAAAATTTAATAAAGAAGAGTTTGAAAAAAAAGTTTCAAATGAAAACAGACTGGTAACTAAAGGTATAGAGGTTGGACATATTTTTTATTTTGGAGATAAATATTCTAAACCTATGGGAGCATCGGTAGATTTACCTGGTGGAAAAAAAGATTTTGTTAAAATGGGTTCTTATGGAATAGGTGTTTCTAGATTAGTAGGAGCAATAATCGAAGCAAAATATGATGAAAAAAATGAAGTCATGAAATGGCCAATTTCTATCGCTCCTTATGATGTTTCTATAATACCAATGATAAATAAAAATGAAAATAATTTGCTTGATAAAGCGAATAATATCTATACCGAATTAAAAAAAAATAATATTGACACTATAATTGATGATACAGATGAAAATCTATCCTCAAAAATTAAGAAGATGAATTTAATAGGAGCTCCATATCAAATTATTATTGGAAAACATACAGATGGTGATTTGTTAGAATTTAAAGAAACTGGAAAAGATTCATATAAACTTAAACTCAAAGATATTATAAAGTTGATAACTGAACAAAAAGAAAAAAATTGATTTCCACTTTAGAAAAAGAAATTACATTAAGATTTCTTAAAGCCAGAAAAAAAGATGGTTTTTTGAATATAATTTCTATCTTTTCATTTATTGGTATAAGTTTGGGTGTAGCAGTTTTGATAATAGTCATGTCAGTAATGAATGGGTTTAGGACTGAATTGATAAATAAAATTGTGGGATTTAATTCACATATAACCGTTAAACCTTATGAAAAAGTACACTTAAATTCGGCTAAATTTAATCATCCACAATTGAATTCAATCAGTAAAAACTTAATTTCAAGTAATACTGGTGAAGCTATAATAATAAAAAAAGATATTTCTAAGGGTATTGTTTTAAGAGGTTATTCTAAAAAAGATTTTTCAAAATTAAAGATAATTAAAGATAACACTTTTATTGGTGATAGAAACAATTTAACAAAAAATTATATTTCAATTGGAAAAGAACTAAGTTTTACACTTGATCTTAAAATAGGAGATAGTGTTTCTTTAATGTCATCATCAGGAGTTGATACGATTATAGGTAGTCTTCCTAAAAAAAAAACATTTACTGTTATTTCACTTTTTGAAAGTGGGCTAGCAGAGTTTGACAATAATATCGCCTTTGTAAACTTGAATACATTAGAGGAATTTTTCAATTTAGAAAAAAATGATAGAAGTTTAGAAATATATTTGAAAAATCCTCAAAATATTGAGCATCAAAAATTTATTGTTCAACAAATATTTCCGAATGGATTTGTTTTTAGCTGGGCTGATACAAATAGTTCTTTATTTTCAGCATTAAAAGTCGAAAGAAATGTAATGTTTATAATATTATCTTTAATAATTATTGTAGCTGCTTTTAATATAATTTCTGGTTTGACTATTTTAGTAAAAAATAAAACACGTGATATAGCTATACTAAAATCAATAGGTGTATTAAATAAATCAATTGTAAAAATATTTTTTTTAGTTGGTGTTATTATTGGAACTTCAGCAACAATTTTTGGAATAGTGTTAGGAATAATTTTTTCAATGTACGTAGAGAACTTAAGACAATTTTTAAGCAATGTGTTTGATATTAGTTTATTTCCAGAAGAAATATATTTTTTAAGTTCAATGCCTTCAGAAATAAATCTTTCTTCAATTTTTATTATTTCATTATGCTCTATATTAATAACTATAATTGTTTCTATATTTCCTGCCATTAAGGCAGCAAAATTAGATCCGATACAATCCCTCAAATATGAGTAATTTAATCGAATATGAGTAATTTAATCGAACTTACAAATTTGAATAAGAACTTCTTTAACCAAAAAAAGGTAAGTGTTTTAAAAAAGATTACTTACAAATTTAAAAAAGGTAAAATATATTCTCTTATGGGACCATCAGGATCAGGTAAATCAACGCTTTTAAATATACTCTCATTAATTGATCGTCCCAGCTCAGGCTTAATTTCAATTGAAAATGAGATTATTAATTTTAAAGATTCAAAAAAAAATGATCTTTTAAGAGCAAAAAAAATTGGAATAATTTACCAGCAAGATAATTTACTTTCTGATTTTACAGCATTAGAAAATATATATTTGGCAAGTCTTGCAAACGGCAATAATAAAGAAAAATCTATCTCAAGATCAAAAGGTTTATTAAAAAAAGTTGGACTTACTAATAGATCAGATCATTATCCATCGCAATTATCAGGAGGTGAAAAGCAGAGAGTTGCTATTGCAAGAGCATTGATAAATGACCCTCAGATAATTTTAGCTGATGAACCAACTGGAAGTTTGGATATTGAAACTGCAAAATCTATTTTTGAGCTATTAAAAAACCAAATAAACTCAAATAGATTAATTATATTTGCAACTCATAATAGATTTTTTGCAGATAAGTCAGATTGCTTATTGGAAATAGTTAATGGTAATATAAATATCATTAATGCCTGAGTCTAAGTTACAAAAATTTAATCATTTAAAAATACATACTCAATATTCAATATGTGAAGGCGCCATCAAAATTGATGATTTAAAAGATTTTTTAAAAGAAAATAACTCAAGAGCTATATCTTTATGTGATACATCAAATTTATGTGGTGCTTTAGAATTTGCTGAAAAGATTTCTAAAACTGGAGCTCAGCCAATAATTGGAACACAAATTAATTTTAAATTTGATCAAACAATTGGATTACTTCCTTTATTTGCTTTAAATGAAAAAGGTTATAAGAGATTAATTAAATTATCATCTTTATCATATCTTCAGAATAATGATACTTTAGAACCTTATGTAAATTTTAATGAATTGTATAATGATACAGATGGATTAGCTTTATTTTCAGGAACAATTTTTGGTTTTTTTGGAAAACTTTTTGAAAGTGGAAAGTCAAAAGAAATTAAAGATTTATATACTAATTTGAAATTAAAATATGAAGATAGATTCTATATAGAAATACAACGTCATAATGATAAAAATGAAAAAAATTTTGAAAAATTTAATTTAAAAGAGTCTTTAAATTTAGAAATCCCAATAATAGCAACAAATGAAGTTTTTTATCTTAATAAAGATGTTCATGAAGCACATGATGCACTTATTTGTATAAAAAATAAGTCATATATAAATGAAAAAAATAGAATTAAATTTAGTGATCAGCACTATTTTAAAAACGATCCCGAAATGATTAATCTTTTTTCAGATCTTCCTGAAGCACTTGAAAATAATTACAATTTTCCTTTAAGATGTAGATTTAGACCAACATCATCTAAACCCAATTTACCTAATATAAGCTCTGAAAAAGATGGGAATGCGAATGATATTTTAAGAAGAGATTCTTTAAAAGGTTTAAAGCATAAATTTAAACATGTATTTAAAGTTGAAGATGAAAGTCTTTTATCTAATGAAAAATTCACAAAATATAAAGATAGATTAGATCATGAGTTAAACATCATTGTTGAGATGAAATATTCTAGCTATTTTCTAATAGTATCTGACTACATAAAATGGGCAAAAAAAAATGGCATACCAGTAGGTCCCGGCAGAGGTTCTGGAGCCGGTTCTTTAGTAGCATGGTGTTTATCTATTACAGATGTTGATCCAATTAAATTTAACCTAATTTTTGAGCGATTTTTAAATCCTGATCGTATATCTATGCCAGATTTTGATATTGATTTCTGTGAGGAAAAAAGAGATTTAGTTTTTGAATATTTAACTCAAAAATACAAAGAAAGTGTTGCTCATATTATTACCTTTGGAAAATTAAAAGCAAGGATGGTCATTAGAGATGTGGGTAGAGTGATGGGATTATCTTATGGATTTGTAGATAGTATATCTAAAATGATACCATTTGATCCATCCAGACCTCAAAATTTAACAGAATGTATTGCAGGAGAGCCCAGACTTCAAAAATTAATCAATGAGGATCCGAGAGTAAAAAAACTTACTGAGCTTTCTTTAAAATTAGAGGGTTTAAATAGAAATGTAGCTACTCATGCAGCAGGAGTAGTTATTGCAGATAAAAAATTAACTGAAATTGTGCCTTTATATAAAGATAATTCTTCAAATTTATTACTCCCATCAACTCAATTCGATATGTATTCTGCAGAAAATGCAGGTCTAATTAAATTTGATTTTTTAGGTCTTAAAACTTTAACAGTAATAAACAATACACAAAAACTTGTCAGAAAAAAAAATAAAAATTTTTATATTGAAGATATTAATTATAATGACCAAAAAGTTTTTGATTTATTGTCCTCTGGTAAAACAGTTGGATTATTTCAAATTGAAAGTGCTGGCATGAGAGAAGCTCTAATTCAAATGAAACCAAATCATATTGAGGATATCATTGCTCTTGTGGCTCTTTATCGACCAGGCCCTATGAGCAATATTCCAATTTATAATGATTGTAAGCATGGAAAACAAAAGCCAGATTATTTGCATCCACTTTTAGAAGATATTTTAAAACCAACTTATGGAGTTATAATTTATCAAGAACAAGTCATGCAAATTGCACAAAAATTGTCAGGATTTACAGCTGGTCAAGCAGACATTTTAAGAAGAGCTATGGGAAAAAAAAAGAGGGCAGAACTGGAAAAACAAAAGCAAAATTTCATATTAGGGGCAGTCAATAATGGAATCAGCAAAGAAACTGCTGCAGGAATTTTTTTAAAAATAGAACCTTTCGCTGAATATGGTTTTAATAAAAGTCATGCAGCAGCTTATGGAATAATTTCATATCAAACAGCATTTTTAAAAACATATTATCCAAAAGAGTTTTTTGCTGCATCAATGACAATGGATATATCAAATCAAAATAAACTTAATGAATTTTATGAAGAATTAAAAAGATTAAAAATTAAAACTATTAGACCTGATATTAACGAATGTTTTGCTGATTTTAGAACAGGTGAGAATAAATTTTATTATGCTTTAGGAGGTATTAAGGCTGTCGGATACGATTCTATCTCTAACATAGTTACAGAAAGAATAAATAATGGAAAATTCAAATCAATTAATGATTTTATAAACAGGGTAAATCCGAAAGATATTAATAAATTACAATTAGAAGGTTTAGTTAAAGCTGGAGCGTTTGATAGTTTAAATTCTTGTAGAAAAGGTCTTTTTGACTCAATTCCAAACCTTATAACAAAATCTAAAAATATTTTTGAAAACAAGTCAACAAATCAGATTGATCTGTTTGGTGACTTAAACTCAAATGAAGGAAATTTAATGACCTCAGCCGAAGAGTGGAAATTTGAGGAAAAACTATCTAAAGAATTTGAATCGGTTGGTTTCTTTGTATCTGATCACCCTCTTAATCAATTCAAAGATTATTTTAATGATTATAAGATTACCGATTATCAGACTTTTAATAATTCTTTAAATATTAAAGATACAAATATTGCAGCGACATTACTAAAAATTCAAGAAAGAAAAACTGCAAAAGGAAATTCTTATGCAGTATTGAAATTAAGTGATTTATCAAGTGTTTTTGAACTATTTATTTTTTCAGATTTATTAGATTTAAATCGTGAAATTTTAAAAGATGGAAATTCGATTATATTACATCTTATTAAGACTAATACAGACGAACAAAATAGGTTTAAACGAATTAATGTTCAAAAAATTGCATCTCTAACTGAATTAGTTAATAAACCAATTAAAGAAATTACTTTTAATGTTAAATCTAAAAAACAATTGGATGAAATCTATGAGTTTTTGAACAAAAATGGTGAGACATTAATTAATATAACAATCAGAAATGAGGACAAAAATTTAAAATTTCAATTGGAAAATAAAAGAAATTTAGATCGAAAAACCTTAAATCTTATTAGAAGTAAAGAAATATCGGCAATTATTAACTAATTTTTACTTGTTTATTATTAAAAAAATTTGTAAACAATTGTCAAATTAAATTAATACGCACACAGTTTTTGGTTTTACACCTCCGGTCCTTAATTGGAAATTACTGTGGTGGCTTAACCGGGAAAAAATATGAAGATACCTAATGTTACAATTCAACAATTATTAGAAGCTGGAGTTCATTTGGGGCATAAAACTCTCAGATGGAATCCAAAAATGAAAAAATATATTTTTGGCAAAAGAGACTCGATACATATTATTGATTTAACCCAAACTCTCGAGCTTACAAAAATTGCACTCACAAAAGTTTTTGAAATAATTTCCAATAATGGAAAAATTTTATTTGTATCAACTAAAAAACAAGCATCTGAAGCAATAGCTGATGTGGCTAAAGAAACAGATCAATATTTTGTTAATTATAGATGGTTAGGAGGTATGCTCACTAATTGGGGTACAATATCTAACTCAATAAAAAAATTGAAGAAATTAGAAACAGATTTGGTTTCTGAAAACCGTGGGTTCACAAAGAAAGAACTTTTAAAAATGAGCGTGAAAAAAGATAAACTTCAAAGATCTTTAGGTGGAATTTCTGAGATGAAAAAAGTTCCAGATTTAGTTTTTATAATTGATACTAATTATGAGTCTTTGGCTATTCAAGAGTCTGTAAAGCTAGGTATCCCAATTATTGCTGTTTTGGATAGCAACTCCAATCCAGATGGAATTGATTATCCCATACCTGGTAATGATGATGCAAGAAGATCGATCGATTTATATTGCAATTTGATCAAAGAAACAATAATTGAAGCAAAAAAGTCAGCGCCAGTTGTTGAGTCAAAAAAAAGCGCTGAAAAAAAAGAAAATATAAAAAAAAATAAAACAATAGAAGAAATTGATCGTGAAAAATTAAATAAAAAATTTTCAAAAAAAGAAAAGGAACTTAATTAAATGAGTGATATTGAAAAAGTAAAAAAATTAAGAGAAGCTACTGGAGCTGGTTTTAAGGATTGTAACTTGGCGATAAAAGAGTCAGGTGGTGATTTAAATAAAGCTATAGAAATTTTAAGAATCAAAGGAATTTCAAAAGCATCAAAAAAAATGTCTAGAGACGCAAAAGAGGGAGTTGTAGCAATTAGTGGCGATGAAAAAAAAACGTCAATTATAGAAGTTAATTGTGAAACAGACTTTGTTGCAAAAAATGAAAATTTTGTAAATTTTGTCAAAGAATTGAGTGATCTAAATAACCAAGTAGAATCAAATGTTGATCAATTAAAAAAGACAAAGATGAAAAATGGGACCACAGTTGAGCAAAATTTAGTTGCGCTAATTGCTAAAATTGGGGAAAAAATTACAATTGGAAAAACAAAAACAATCTCTAATTCAACATCAACTAATTATCAATATTTACACACTGTTGTTAAAGATAATTTAGCTAAACTAGCTGTTGTAGTATCTTTAGAGACAAAAGAAAATTCTAATGCAGTAAAAACTTTTGGTAAACAATTATCTATGCATATTGCTGCCTCAAATCCATTGGCTTTAGAATCAAGTTTAATTGATAAATCAATAATTGATAAAGAATTAGAGCTAGTTACTGAGGAGTTAAAAAACTCTGGAAAACCAGAAGATATTGCTAAAAAAATTAGTTTGGGTAAGATGAATAAATTTAAAGAGGAGAATGCTCTAATGACACAGCCTTGGGTAATGGAGCCTAAGAAAAAAGTTCAAGATATAATCAAAGAATTAGCTATAAACGATTTAAAAATCAAGGAGTTTAGCAGAATAAAGATAGGTGAATAATGTTCGATGAAAAATCATATAGCTTAAAAATGGATAAAGCTATCGAAGTTTTTTCTAGAGAACTTTCCTCTTTGAGAACAGGTAGAGCAAACGCAGCAATGTTAGACCTTGTGAAGGTTGATGTTTATGGTCAACAAATGCCAATTAATCAAATTGGAAGCATTACAACCCCTGAACCAAGAATGATTAATATTCAAATTTGGGATCAGAATAATGTAACTTTGGTAGATTCAGCAATTAAAAAATCAGAATTGGGACTCAATCCTCAAATAGATGGACAATTAATTAGATTACCAATACCTGAATTAAATGAAGAAAGAAGAACTGAGTTAAAAAGGATCGTAAAGTCTATGGGAGAAAAATGTAAAATTTCAATAAGAAACATCAGAAGGGATGCTAATGAGGAATTAAAAAAATTATTAAAATCAAAAGAAATTGGTGAGGATGAAGAAAAATCTTTTGAGAAAAATGTTCAAGGGATTACAGATAAACATATTAAAATTGTTGATGATAAAGTTACTTCTAAAGAAAAAGAAATAATGACTATATGAACCCTTTAAATCACGTGGCCATTATTATGGATGGTAATGGGAGATGGGGCCTAAAGAACAAAAATTCAAGAAACGCTGGACATAAAGCTGGGTTAATAACAGTTGAAAAAATTATAAAAGAAACGATTAAAAATAAAATTGGATATTTAACTTTATTTGCATTTTCTACTGAAAATTGGAAAAGGCCAAAAAAAGAGATTAATTATCTATTTAATCTGCTAGAAAATTTTTTAGTTAATAAAATCGAGGATCTTCATAAACAAAATATTAGACTCAAAATTCTTGGATTAAAAAAGTTTTCAAGAAAATTAAATAAACTTTTAAATAATTCTGAGAAAAAAACATCAAAAAATACCAGATTACAAATAAACCTTGCACTAAATTATGGCTCAAAATCTGAATTAATAAGTGCTTTTAAGAAAATCCAAACAACTAAGACTAAAATTAATGAGAAAAATTTAAATAGATATTTACAAACTAAAAATATTCCCGATCCAGATATCTTAATAAGAACGGGCAATACAAAAAGACTTAGTAATTTCTTATTGTGGCAACTCGCTTATTCAGAAATTTTTTTCGAAAAAAAATTATGGCCTGCCTTTAATGAAAAAGACTATAATAGAATTATTAAAGAATACAAAAAAATAAAAAGAAATTTTGGTAAGATTTGATGAATAAAGAATTACAAAAAAGAATATTAAGCTCTTTAATACTGATTCCTGTCTCTCTTTATTTCATAATTAAGGGTAGTTTTTTATTTAATTTTTTTATAATAATTTGTTTTATAGTTACATCGTATGAGTGGCATAATATGAGTAGTAAAAAATCCTATTATTTGATTGGATTACTATTTTTGATTACATCTTTTTATTCCGCATATAAAATAAGAACAGATATGACTGGTGAATACGTATATTTTATAATTATTTTATTAATTTGTATCTCAACAGATATTGGAGGTTATATTTTTGGTAAAACTTTTAAAGGACCGAAATT
This sequence comes from uncultured Pelagibacteraceae bacterium, assembly GCA_902597215.1. Taxonomy (GTDB): domain Bacteria; phylum Pseudomonadota; class Alphaproteobacteria; order Pelagibacterales; family Pelagibacteraceae; genus Pelagibacter. The sequence goes on from CACJWU010000002.1 coordinate 109,542, forward strand.
AACAAAAATTAGTCCAAAAAAAACTTATTCTGGAGTAATAGGAGGTTATTTCTTTTCAATAATAATTTTAAATTTATATTTTTCTTCTAAATTATTTACAAATCCACACGAATTAAACTCTAATGTTTTTCTATTTATTTTACTAATTTCAACAATTAGTCAAATAGGTGATATTGTAATTTCTTATTTTAAAAGATTATCAAAAATAAAAGATACAGGAAAAATTATTCCTGGACATGGTGGTTTACTAGATAGAATTGATGGAATGATATTTGCTTACCCCTTTGCGTATTTAATTTTTAAGATAAATATATTCTAATATTTTTAAATGAAAAAAAAAATTGCAATCCTTGGATCTACAGGCTCTATTGGAAAATCTTTAATTGATATTATTAAAAAGGATAAGAAAAAATTTGAAATAGTTCTTTTAACAGCTAATAAAAATTATAAAGAATTATATAAACAATCAAAATTATTAAATGTTAAAAATTTGATCATCACTGACACAAAAGGATATAATTTTTTAAAAAATAAGAGCAAAAAACTGAATATTCATAGTGATTACAAAAAATTAAATAAAATTCTTAAAGGAAAAATTGATTACACTATGAATGCAATTGTAGGTTTAGATGGTTTAGAGCCAACATTAAATATAATTCAAAAAACAAAGATAATTGCAATAGCTAATAAAGAGTCAATTATATGTGGCTGGAATTTGATTATTAAAAAACTCAAAAAAAATAAAACTAAATTTATTCCAGTTGACTCTGAACATTTTTCATTATGGTCTTTAATAAATGGTCAGGATAAAAAAAAAATAGATAAACTATATATAACAGCCTCAGGAGGACCATTTATAAATTTACCAAAAAAAAAATTTGATAAGATAAAATTATCCGATGCCTTAAAACATCCTACCTGGAATATGGGTCAAAAAATTACAATAGACTCCGCAACACTGATGAACAAAGTCTTTGAGGTAATAGAGGCAAAGAATATATTTGGTGTGCCTTATAAAAAAATTTCTATTTTAACACATCCTAAATCTTATATTCATGCAATAATTAAATTTAATAACGGTTTAATTAAAATTCTTCTACACGATCCTGATATGAAAATTCCAATTCAAAATTCTTTACCTGATATTGGCAATAAGAATATCAAAACTAAATCGTTAAATTTGAAAATTTTAAATAATCTTAATCTTAATACAGTTGATGTTAAAAAATTTCCTTTAATTAATTTATTAGATAAATTACCAGAAAAGTCGTCTTTATATGAAACGATATTAATTACAATCAATGACAACCTAGTTCATAAATTTTTAGAAAAAAAAATCAATTACAAAAGATTGATATATTTGATAAATAAATTTTCAAAATTAAGAGAATTTCAAAAATATAAGAAAATTAAGGCTAAAAATGTTAAAGATATTTATAGATTAAGAAATTATGTAAGTTTCAAAATGAACTCAATAGGTATATAAAACTCTTCTTTTACAAGTTATAAATTTTTATGATTAAAATATTTGTTAAAATTATCTTCGTATCCATTTTATTTTTAACTAATAGTGTTGCTGAAATAATTAAAGATATAAAAATTACTGGTAATCAAAGAATTACATCAGAAACAATCAAAATTTTTACGACCGTGAAAATTAATGATGATATTGATGTAAATCAGGTAAATTTTATATTAAAAGAATTGTACTCGACTGGTTTTTTTAAAAATGTGAAAGTAAATTTTGAAAATAATATTTTAAATATAAAAGTCGAAGAAAATCCTATTATTCAAGAAATTAAATATGAAGGTATTAAAGCTCAAAAAATAAGAAATGAAATACTAAAAAATTTAAAACTTAAATCTAGGTCATCTTTTAATGAAATATTTTTAAATCAAGATAAAGAGTCAATTATATCGTCTTTAAGAAATTTAGGTTATTATTTTTCTAATGTAGATGTTTTCATAAAAGATTTAGACAATAACAAAATTGAAATTACTTATAATATTAGCATGGGTGATAAAACAAAAATTAAAAAGATTACTTTTATTGGCAATAAAATTTTTAAAGATAAAAAACTTAAAAGAACAATAGTAAGTGAGGAGTATAAATTTTGGAAATTTATTTCTGGAAAAAAATTTTTAAATGAAAATTTATTATTAATGGATAATAGATTGCTTAAAAATTTCTATCTAAATAAAGGATACTATAATGTTCAAATTAATTCATCTTTTGCTAAACTCACCAATGATGACGAGTTCGAGTTAATCTTTAATGTTGATGCAGGGGATAAATTTTATTTTGGAAAATTAGATGTGGAATTACCCATTGATTATAACAGGGAAAATTTTAGTAAATTATTTTTAAGTTTGAGCAAATTAGAAGGAGAATCATATTCAATAAATAGTTTAGAAAAAATTTTAGAAAAAATTGAAGTTAATGCTTTAATTGAACAATATGAGTCTGTAAATATTGATGTTAAAGAAACATTAGATGGAAATAAATTAAACTTAACTTTTAAAATACAAGAACCAGAAAAAAAGTTTTTTGTTGAACGATTTAATATTCTAGGAAATAACGTAACTCAAGAAAGTGTTATGAGAAACCAATTTGAATTGGATGAAGGTGATCCTTATAATGAAATTTTAGTCAATAAAACTATAAATAATATTAAAAATTTAAATTTTTTTAAGTCAGTTAAAAGTGAAGTTAAAACAGGTTCAAGTGATGAGTTTAGAATTATTGATATAACAGTTGAAGAAAAGCCTACTGGTGAAATCTCTGCCTCTGCAGGAGTTGGAACATCAGGTAGTTCAATTGGCGCTGGTATAAGAGAAAATAATTTTTTAGGAAGAGGTATAAGTTTAATTTCAAATTTAACCTTGAGTGAAGACTCAATCAAAGGAATTTTTTCAGTTGTAAACCCTAATTTTAGGAATACAGATAAAAGTATTTATACTACTGTTGAAGCACTTGAGAATGATAAACTAACTGACTTTGGTTATAAAACAAATAGAACTGGTCTGGGATTTGGAACTAATTTTGAATATTTCGATGATGTAAGATTTGGATTGGGAACAACTAATTATTTTGAAAAAATTGAAACAGATTCTTCCGCCTCAACAAGAATGCAAAAACAAGAAGGAAATTATTTTGACTCATTTTTAAAAATGGATTTAGATTATGATAAAAGGAATCAAAAATTTCAAACATCTGATGGATTTAGAAGCTATTATTCTATTGATTTACCCATTGTAAGTGACACTAATACTTTAAAAAATGAGTATAGCTATAAATATTTTACAGAACTCTATGATAACAATGTTACATCGGCATCAATATATCTTAGTACTGTAAATTCCATTTCTAACGATGATGTGAAACTCTCTGAAAGATTATACATACCATCACGAAGATTAAGAGGATTTATATCTGGCAGAGTTGGACCAAAAGATGGTAATGATTATATTGGTGGAAATTATACGTCAGTATTAAATTTAACAACCACTTTACCTCAAATATTGGAAAATAATCAAACAACTGATTTTGCGTTATTTATGGATGTAGCAAATATTTGGGGTGTTGATTATGATTCTTCAATTGATGATGGGAGCAAGGTAAGAAGTTCTGTGGGTTTTGGCGTTGATTGGTTTACACCAATTGGTCCTTTAAATTTTTCATTAGCAGCCCCAATTTCAAAAGCATCTACCGATGAAACAGAAACTTTTCGTTTTAATTTAGGTACTACATTTTAATGAAAAAATTTAAAAGTTTAACATTTGTTATTCTATTTTTTTTTTTAGGTATTAATCTAGTTAATTCATCAGAAAAAATTGTTTTTTTTGATTTAGATTATGTAGTAAGTAAATCAAAAGCTGGAAATAATATTTCTGAAAAACTAAAGAAACAGAATGAAAAAAATATAAAATTATTAAATAACGAACAAACTAAGCTAAAAAAAGAATTAGAGGAAATTAAAAAATTACAGAATGTTATTGAAAAAAAAGAGCTAGAAAAGAAAATAAAAATACATAATGAAAATGTTAGAAAGCTAAACCAAAAAAAAAAGGAATTAACAAGTCAATTATCAGAACTTAAAAAAAAAGAAATTATTGAACTGATAAATAAAATTAATCCAATTTTAGAAAATTATATGAACTCAAATTCAATTGATTTTATTTTAAGTAAGCAAGGTGTGTATCTATCAAAGAAAACAAATGATATAACTAAAGAAATTTTAGAATTAGTAGATAAAAATATTAAGTAATGGATAAATTAAATAAAAAACAAATTGAAGAATTACTACCACATAGAGATCCTATGCTTTTGATAGATGAGATCTATGATATAAAAAAATTAGATTCTGCGACAGGTATTGTTAATGTAAAAAAAGATAGTTTTTTTGTTCAAGGCCATTTCCCAAATCAACCAGTTATGCCGGGTGTTGTCATAGTTGAGTCTTTTGGTCAAGCTGCTGCAGCTCTCACTGCTCATGGTCTGGATAAATCAACTTATGAAAATAAATTAGTTTTTTTAATGGGAGTTGAAAAAGCCAGATTTAGAAGTCCGGTAATACCTGATTGTAAACTTATTCTTAAAATAAAAGCAATAAGATCTCATGGTCGTGTGTGGAAATATCAAGGTGAGGCATTTGTTGATAATAAAAAAATGGCTGATGCTATTTGGTCTGCTACTATTGTAGATAAGAAATAATTAGCAATAAATATTGATAACAAACATTAAATTGCTTTGGTAAAAGCAATTATGTCAAACCCATTTTTTTTGAAAAAAAATCATATCTCACTAAAAGAAATTTTTGATTTATTAAAGATGGATTCAAATTCCATTGATAAAGATATTAAGATTAATGATATTAAAGATTTAATTAATGCAGAAAAAAATTTTATTACTTTTCTTCATTCAAAAAAATATTCTGAAGCAGCAAAGTCGACTAAAGCTTCATATTGCCTTACAACAAAAAATTTAAAAGATTATTTACCAACTAATTGTAAACCAATTATAATCAAAGATGTTTTACTTGCCACATCTTTAATTACTCAAAAATTTTATCCAAATTCTATTGAAGACGTATTCGATGTTGAAGTTAAAAAAATAGAGGAGGTCAATTTAAAAAATAAGGTAATATATGGAAAAAATGTTTTAGTTGGTGAAAATGTTGATATTGGATCTGGCTGCTTGATTGGACACAATACAATAATAGAAAAAAATGTAAAAATTGGCAATAATTGTAAAATTGGTTCAAATACAGTAATTAGAAATTCATTCATTAAAGACAATGTTTCTATTCTTGATAATTGTGTTATTGGAAAAAAGGGGTTTGGCTTTTTTCCTAAAAATTCAAAAAATATACGATACCCACATATTGGAATAGTGATTATTAATGAAAATTGTGAAATTGGATGCGGTGCAACAATCGATCGAGGGTCTATGTCTAATACTGAAATTGGAAAAAATACTTTTTTAGATAATCAAGTTCATATAGCCCACAATGTAAAGATTGGAGAAAATACAATCATCGCAGGTCAAGTTGGTATTGCTGGAAGTTCAATGATTGGTAAAAATGTGAGAATAGGAGGACAAGCAGGTATTTCAGGTCATCTTAAAATTGGAGATAATGTTGATATAGCTGGAGGCAGTGGTGTTATAAAAGATATTCCTAATAATACAAAAGTAATGGGTTATCCAGCAAAAAATATTCGTGAATTTTTAAGAGAAAATAATCAATGATACATAAAACTGCTATAATTGATCCTAAGGCAAAAATAAATTCTGATGTCAAAATTGGTCCATACTGCGTAATAGGCCCAAATGTTGAGATAGGAAAAAATTCAATTATTCAATCGCATGTTAGTATTTTAGGTTACACTAAAATTGGAGAAAATAATAATATATATCCATTTACCTCAATTGGCAACGACCCTCAGGATCTAAAATTTAAAGGAGAACAAACTAAATTAGAAATAGGAGATAATAATAAAATAAGAGAGTATGTGACTATAAACAAAGGTACTGATGGAGGAGGTGGATTAACTAAAATTGGAAACAATTGTTTATTTATGGTTTCATCACATGTTGCTCATGATTGTTTGGTTGAGGATAACGTAATTCTAGCCAATAATGTTCCATTAGGAGGACATGCACATATTGAGCAAAATGTTATAATTGGAGGCAATTCAGCAGTACAACAGTTTACCAGAATAGGAAAATTTGCGATGATTGGTGGGATGTGTGGTGTTGTGAGAGATGTAATTCCTTATGGAATAGCTCATGGAAATAGGAGTATTTTACAAGGATTAAACTTAATTGGTTTAAGAAGAAGAAACATACCTAATAAAGAAATTCTAACTTTGAGTGAGGCATATAAAGAAATATTTAAGAATGAAAATTTAACAGAAAATTTAAAAAATTTAGACACAAACTTAAAAGAAAATGACTTAGTTAAAGATGTAGTTGAATTTTTAGAAAAAGACAAAAAAAGGCCTATATGCACACCTTTTTTAAAGTAAGATGATAGGATTATTTTTAGGAGATACAGACTTTTCAAATATTGTACTCAATAAAATCAAAAGAAAAAAAATTGAATATTTCATAATTGACTTTTCTAAAAGTGGTAAATTTAAAAAAGATAAAAACTCACACAGAATTAGTATTGGTAGATTTGGAGAAATTATTGATCTTATTAAGAGAAAAAGATCTAATAAAGTACTTTTTGCTGGAAAAATTGCTAAACCAAAATTTTCATCTCTAAGATTAGATTTAAAAGGTATCTATTATATGCCGAGTGTTATTAAAGCTGCTAAATTAGGTGATGCAGCTATAATTAAAACAATAATCAAAATTCTAAATAATGAAAAAATTAAAGTTATTAGCTCAATTTATTTCAACCCTGAATTAGCTGTTAAAAAAGGGAATTTAACAAAATTAAAACCATCATTACACGATAACAAATCTATTAATCGAGGTATTAAATATTTAAATAAATCTAATAGTTTAGATCACGTTCAGGCATTGGTGGTAAAAGATAATAAGATTATTTCCAAAGAAGACAGTTGGGGAACAAAAAAAATGCTTTTTCAATCAAAAGATAATCTTAATGGTATCTTAATAAAATATCCAAAAAAGAAACAAGATTTAAGAATTGATTTACCTACAATAGGACTTCAAACTCTTAAAGATTGTAAAAAAAACGGGTTAAAAGGAATAGTTTTAAAATCTAAAAAGAATATTTTCTTAGACAAAATTAAATGTATTAAGTTTGCTAATGAAAATAAAATCTTCATATCAATAAAATGAAAAAAATATTTATACTAACAGGCGAACCATCTGGAGATAAATTAGCATCTACAGCAATATCGAAACTTAGAAAAAATTATAGTGATATTGAATATTTGTCTGTTGGTGGCTCTAACTTAAAAAAAATTGGTATAAAATCTATCTTTGAATTAAATGAAATTACATATTTAGGTTTTACAAGTGTTTTACTCAATATTTTTAAGATTAAAAAAAAAATTAATCAAACAGTTGATGAGATCTTAAAATTTGATCCAGATATTTTATTTAGTGTTGATAGTCCAGATTTTACTCTTAGAGTAGCTGAATTAGTAAAAAAAAAGAACCCTAATATTAAAACTATTCATTATGTGGCCCCCCAAGTATGGATTTGGCGAAAAGGTAGAGTAAAAAAGATAAAGAAATTTATTGATCACATACTTCTATTATTTGATTTTGAAAAAAAATATTTTGATGAGGAAAATATAAAAAATACTTTTGTTGGACATCCATTAATTGATAAAACAGATAATAACAAAACTGATATCAATAATTTTATTTTTCAAAATAAAAAAATTATATCTATTATGCCAGGTAGCCGTAAATCAGAAACAACTGTTCTCTTGCCAATATTAATTGATTTTATTAACATGATGTCTAACAAAGATTCTAATTATAGTTTCGTTTTTCATGCAACAGAGGAAAATAAAAAAAATATAATTGATTATATTAAAGATAAAAATCTTAAAAATACTGATGTCATTTCGGATGAAAGCCTAAAAAAAGAAATATTGGTAAATTCTATTTTTGCTGTGTGTAAATCTGGAACTGTATCTTTACAAGTTTGCAGTTTAAATGTTCCTTCAATAATTATTTATAAGCTTAGTTTTATAAATTTTATGATTTTTAAATTATTAGTAAATGTGAAATATGCAAATATTATAAATATCATAAATAATAAAGAAGTAATTCCTGAGTTGTTACAAGGTGAGTGTAATGCAAAAGAAATTTATAATTCTGTTATTTATATGCTTAAAAATCCAGATATAAGAAAAAAACAATTAGATGAGTGCAATAAAACTCTAGAGGGTATTAGATCAAAATCATCTTCCTCAAATGAGGTTGCTTTAATTTTAAGAAATAGTCTTATCAGTTAACCTTTTCTCTACAACATCTTTACCAAGTGATATGATTATATCATAAATACCAGGTCCAAATTTAGATCCTGTTAAAGCTATTCTCAATGGTTGTCCTACACCTTTAAAATTTGTCTCATTTGTTTTAATTAATTCTTGAATTATTGGTTCTAAATTCTCTCTTTTAAGCTCGTTAATTTCTTTAAACTTAATATAAAATTCTGAAATTATTTTTTTTGCTTTATCATCAATTAATGCCAAATCTTCTTTATTGAATTTTACTTTATCTTCAATAATATATTGACAATTATTAAATATATCTTCTAGGGTTTTAGCTTTGTTTTTAAGAATAGTTAAAGATTTTTGAATTTTATCTTTTTTATCTTTTTCGATTTCATCTTTAAATAAATGACAATAATTTATAAACTGATCAAATAAATCTTTTTCATTTATATTTTTAATGTAATGTTCATTCATAGATAGTATTCGGCTCGTATCTAATTTTGATGGAGATTTACCTATTCCTTTTATATTAAAATATTTTATACTTTCATCTAATGAAAATATTTCTTTATCTTTAAAAGACCAGCCCAATCTCAAAAGATAGTTTCTTAATGCATCAGGCATTATACCAATCTTAGAATAATCATCTAGAGTTGATGCCTTATCTCTTTTTGATAATTTTTTGCCATCAATAGTATGTATCAAAGGGATGTGGGCAAAAGAAGGTAGTTCCCATTTCATAGCTTCATATATTTGCATTTGTTTAAAAGTATTTATTTTATGATCATCACCTCTAATTATATGTGTCACATTCATTTGATTGTCGTCTACAGAAGCAGATAAATTATATGTAGGTGTACCATCATTTCTCAAAATAACAAAATCTTCTATAGTTTTATTTTCTATTTCAATATTACCTTGAACTAAATCTTTCAATATTGTAGTTCCTTCTATTTTACTTTTAAACCTGATTACAGGATGAATATCTTTTGGAGCTTCTTTTTCATCTTTATTTCTCCATTTTCTATCATAAATATATGGTATTTTTTTTTGTTTTGCTCTTTTTTTTTGTTCTTCAATTTCCTCATTTGAACAATAGCATTTATAAGCAAATCCATTTTTTAGTAATTCGTTGGCAACTTTTATATGGTCATCTATTTTTTTTGATTGAATATATTCTTCACCATCATGATCTATGCCAATCCATTTAAGAGATTGTATAATTTGATTTTTATACTCATCTTTTGATCTTTCTTTATCTGTATCTTCAATTCTTAAATAAAAACTTCCATTTTGGTTTTTTGAATATAACCAGTTAAATAATGCTGTCCTTACCCCTCCAATGTGTAAAGGCCCTGTAGGGGAAGGAGCAAATCTAGTTGCTACTTTCTTCATTCTATTTATTTAGACTATTTTTCTAGAAGTTTCTATATAAAGATACTAATACACCTTGAACTTTTACTCTATCTGGTCCAAAAATTTTTGTTTCGTAGTTTTTGTTTGCACTTTCTAAGGCTACAACTTTTCCTTTTTTTCTAATTCTTTTCAACATTGCTTCATGTTCATCAATTAAAGCAACAACAATCTTACCATTATCTGCGGTATCGGTCCTTTTAATTATAACAGTATCACCTTCGTGAATTCCCGCTTCAATCATAGAGTCACCTTGAACTTTAAGACCAAAATAATCACCATTTTTTTCCAAATTATTTGGAAGTGGAATTCTTGAAACCTCGTTTTGAATAGCTTCAACTGGTGTACCAGCAGCAATTTTTCCTAAAACAGGCACTTCATTTTCATCAGAAAATGGTTTTTCATCATCTAAACCACCCTTGATCACACTTGGTGAAAAGTTATTATATATATCATTTGCAGAAGCAGTTTCTGGCAATTTAATGACCTCTAGAGCTCTAGCTTTATGGGCTAATCTTTTGATGAATCCTCTCTCTTCTAAAGCACTAATCAATCTATGAATTCCTGATTTTGATTTTAAATTTAATGACTGTTTCATTTCTTCATAAGAAGGAGATACACCAGAACTTCTCAACTTCTTGTTGATAAATAAAAGCAGGTTTTTTTGTTTTTTTGTTAGCATAAGAACAAATATCGTACAAAATCTGTTCTACAAAAGTTCTCTACAATTCACAATAGTAAAAAAGCTAATAAAATTGGGGATTATTTGTCTAAAGAACAGAAAAAATAGAATTATTATGTAAATTTTTCAAAAGCGATTCACCAATTAAAAAAGTTTTTATTGAAGTCCTGTTAGATAATTCTAAAAGCTCACTTTTTGTTTTAATCCCACTTTCAGAAATTAATGGACCCGAGTGATTAACTAAAACATCATGGATATCAAAAGTTGTATTTATATCAGTTTTCAAAGTTTTTAGATTTCTATTATTTATTCCTATTAAAGCATCTTTAAACCTTAAAGCACGCTTAGCTTCTTCAACGGTATGGACTTCAACAATTATCGACATATTTAATTTTACAGCTTCCCTATATAAATCATCAGCAAGTTTATCACTGACAGCTGCTAATATAATTAATATTGCATCAGATCCGTAACTTTTTGCTAACGGTATTTGAAATTTATCTATAAAAAAGTCTTTGCATAAAATTGGTAAATTAATTTTTTGTTTAATCTTAGCAATATGTGTCAGGTTTCCTAAAAAAAAATCTTCTTCTGTTAGTACTGATAAACAGGAGGCTTTATTTTCATTATATATATTAGCTATCTTAATAGGATCATAATCTTTTATAATAACACCAGCTGAAGGGCTAGCTTTTTTAATTTCAGCAATAATTGAAAATTTATCTTCTTTAATATTTTTTTCAATTTTTTCTTTGAAGTTAATAAATGTTTTATTTGTATCAATTAAATCATTTAACGAGTCTAGAGAAATAGTTTTTTTTAAATTTTCTATTTTTTCAATTTTTTTTTGAATTATTTTTTCAAGAACATTTTCAGCCATTTTGAATTTTTTCTAGGTGTTTAATTACTTTATTTGATAAAATATGTTCTCTTGCATTGTTATATGCGTCAGTAAAATTTTGATGAGTTTCATTTACAATAAGACCTGCAGCAGCATTTAAGCAAACAGCTTTAGAAAAATCATTATCTTCACCTTTGAATATATCAATCATTTTATTTGCATTAAATTTTGCATCATCACCTACAAGATTTTCAAACTTATCTGCGATGATATTTAATTTTGTTGGATCAATTACAATTTCTGAAATTTTATTATCTTTCAATTGTATTACATTCGTTTTAGCATAGGGAGAAATTTCATCTAAACCATCTTCACTATTAACAATCCACGCAAATTTAATATCTAAATTACTTAAAGCATTTGCAAATATTTTTAAAAGTTTTTTATCAAAGACACCAACTACTTGTTTATTTACTAGAGCTGGACTGCTTAATGGTCCAATCATATTAAATATAGTTCTTTTTCCAATTTTTTTTCTTGTTGGACCAACAAATCTCATTGCACTATGATAATTAGGTGCAAACATAAAACCAAAATTATTTTTATTAATTTGAACTTCAATTTCATTTGGTTCCAGATTTATTTTGATATTTAAAGCTTCCAAAACATCACCAGAACCACATTTTGATGAAACGGCTTTATTCCCATGTTTTGCTACTTTCACACCCATACTTGCAAGCAGCAATGCAGAAGCTGTTGATATGTTAAGTGTATTCATGCCATCTCCACCAGTTCCACATGTATCAATACAATTTTCTACATTTACTCTTTTGGACATATTTCTAAGTACAAAAACTCCACCAGCTATTTCATCTGAAGCTTCACCTTTAGCTGATAAAAGTGTTAAAAAATCAAATATTTCTTTCTCCTCTACTTTTCCCTCCATTAATAATTCAAAAGCTGTTTTACTTTCTTCGAAAGTTAAATTTTCTTTATTTTTAATTTTTTCTATGAATTGTCTCATTTATTTTAAATTTTAATAAAATTTTTTAAAATTTTAATCCCAAATTTTGTTTTAATACTTTCAGGATGAAATTGCACTCCATGAACATTATATTTTTTATGTTGCACACCCATAATTAATCCATCTTTAGTTTCTGCAGTAATTTCAAGATCTTTAGACAATGATTTTTTATCAATAATAAGGCTATGATATCGAGTTGCCTCAAAAATTTTGGGAAGATTTTTTAATATACCCATCTTTTTTGATATTATTTTGCTTGTTTTTCCATGCATTAACTTTCTAGCTTGTCTAATTTTTGATCCAAATACTTGCCCAATTATTTGATGGCCTAAACATACCCCAAGAATTGGTATTCTCTTATGTAAAGATTTTACAATTTTAAGACAATTACCAGATTGATTAGGATTCC
>CACJWU010000003.1 GCA_902597215.1 uncultured Pelagibacteraceae bacterium
TTCTCCACAATTTTTTATGATTTTACATAACTCATTTGCATGGTAAGCATTATCACCAGGCAACCACATTAAATTATTTTTTTTTGCTTTTAATATTCCAACCTTTATAGAGCCTCCATAACCTAAATTTTTTTTATTTGAAAAAATAAATATATTTTTAAAATTATTTTTTTTTATATACTCATTTATTAATATTACTGAGTTATCTGTACTTTTATCATCAACTAAAATTATTTCAAAATCAGTAATTTTTGATTTTTCGTTTGCATGCACTACTTCATTAATAGTTTTTAAAATATGAATTTCTTCATTAAGAAAAGGAATTATATATGATATCATTTTATTTTAAATATTTGAACCAAACTTTAGTTGCATATTTAATTGACTTAGGATTCCAAACTTTTGCTTTTTTCCAATAATTAATATTATTAAGAAGTATTGAAACTCCTTTTTCGATTGAAACTTTTGGTTTCCATTTTAACTTTTTTTTAATTTTAGATATGTCAGCATGAGTTATGTTTGGTTCACCTGGTCTTTTTGGAATATAAACCACTCTACCTCCAAGAAGTTTAATAATATAATTCACACTTACTGGTTTTCCACTTCCCACATTAAATATTTCTGAACTTTTTTTAAATTTAGATGCTAAAATCAGTGCATCAATAACATCGCTTACATAAGTGAAGTCTCTTTTTTGTTTGCCATTACCAACAACTGTAAAAGGTTTTTTTGCTAATTTTTGTGCTAAAAAAACTCCAAACATAGCACCATAAGTACCTGATGTTCTTGAACGTGTTCCATAAACATTAAATAACCTAATGGATGTAACATTAATGTTATAAATTTTTGACCAGTGTAAAATTAATTGTTCACCAATATTTTTGGTAAATGCATAAGGATATTCTAAAGATATTTTCTCATTTTCTGGTGTTGGATAGTTTTTTGGAATTCCATAACATGATGATGACGCTGTATAAACAATTTTTTTTATCTTAAATTTTCTACAAGCCTTTACCACATTCAATGTACCCTTAACATTTGCCTCAAAATATTTATATGGATTATTAATACTAGGAACAATATCTGCTAGAGCAGCAATATGAAAAACTGTATCCACTGACTTAAAATATTTAAAAAAGTTTTGATTCTTTGAGATATCACATTTTACAAATTTAATTTTTTTTATTAAATGTTTTAAATTTTCTAATCTTCCAGTAGAAAGATTATCTAAAACAATTACTTGATGTTTTAAATTAATTAATTTTTCAACTAAATGACTCCCAATAAATCCAGCACCTCCTGTGACTAATATTTTCATAGAGTAAATTATTTGGATTACTTATATATATTTTGACTAAAAATTCCATTATAATTAACCCATAATGAACCTTGTAAAAATTTTTAATCTTAAACTTACAGATCTTAGTAAAAAAGAAATTGTATTTATATTCTTAACTTATGTTTTAATAATAATAGTAGCTAGTCTGTTATTTTGTAAATTATATAGTGAAAAGTATCCATACATGGTCGATGAGAATTTCAATTTAATTCTAAAAAATATACCTTTCCATCATGGTGGATTAATTGAAAATTTATTTAATTTTTGGAAATTTGAGCAAACTTATCTTGATATAAAGTTTGTTTTATTAAAGATGCCAATTTTGCCAATTTTTATTACTTTACTATCAAAGATATCTCTAAATTTTTATTTTATAGTGATAACTAAGAATATATTACAATTTAGTTTTTTATTTTTTGTAATATTTTCTTGTTTAAAATCTATAAATATTGAAGTAAAATATTTTGGTTTATTTATTTTATCTATTTTTTATAATCCATATAATTTTTTTACGTCACTTAATTTTGAGTATGAGGATTTTCTAATAATTATTATTTTACCATCAATTTTTTGTTTATTAATTTCTAAGTTAAAAAATAGATATTACCTTACGTCAGTTTTATTTTTTTTCTTATATTTAACAAAAACCTCAATGTTTCTGTTATGTATAGTATTGCCACTTCTAATTTTATTTTATGAAAAATCTAAAGAACAAAAAATTAAAAAATTTTTACCTGCTATTGCTGTCATAATTGCAATATTTTCATGGGGTAGTTATGGATATTTTAAAACTGGTAAGTTTCCTTTCGGATCAACATTATCTTCTATAAATTCTAATGCTTTATCTGTAGCATTAAATAAAAATTTTTACTTAACATATCCGAATAAATCTGTAGATCTAATTGAAGACCAGTATATCATTTCTACAAATATAGAAAATGAATGGGATTTTTTTGATTATTTTCAAAAAAAGAACAATGAATATCTTAAGGATAATTTTCCAAGATATTTTAAAGATAGCTTTATCAAAATGAAATTTATTTTTTTTGGTATTCATACTGATGGAGTTCATCCAGACAAAGATGGAAACTTTAGAAATCCAATACGATACTCAAATATTTTTAATAGATTAATTCTTAATACTGCCCTTATAGTTTCAATAATAATATTTTTTAAAAATGTAAGATATTTTTATAAAAACAAAATTGAATTTTATTTTTTGTCTATTTTTTCACTAAACATTTTTACACACATCGTTGCATGGGCTACTTCTAAACATTTAGTTGCAATATCGATAATTGGAGGTTTTTACTTAATATTAAAATTAAATAAAAAACTAGGAAAAGCTAGCTCTTAAATTTGGTAGCTAAATCAACCATTAATAATAATAAATACTGATGAACATTTTCAATATGATTATAATTTTTTGAATTTACAATAAAATTTATTTTGCCGTATTTACTTAATTGATTTTTCCCACCAAAACCTGTGTAAGTAATCAGTATATTTTTTCTATTTTTTAAAAATTTTGCAGCATTAATCATATTTTTTGATTTACCGCTCGAAGATATAAGAATTACTAAATCTCCATCATCAGAATAAAATCTTAATGCTTCCTTTACCCAATTTTGATAGCCATAATCATTAGCAAAACAAGTTAATAAATCACTTTCGTTAAAATTTATGCATCTAATTTTACTATTTTTTGTCATATCAACGCTAAAATGACTTGCGATAGCAGCGCTACCACCATTACCAACAATTATTATCTTTTTATTTTTTTTTTTAATTTCAAGAATTGTTTTATAGAGTTTATTTATTTTTAATTGATCTATTGAACTTATATTCGCTAGTTTCAAATAAGAATGGTTATATTTTTTTATAAATCTATCTATTTTTTTCATTTAAGTCTTTTTAATATTTTTTGTGGCCATTTTTTATCATAAAAAAAACTTTTATCATCTATATAAATATCAAAACTAGGTTTACCAAATATTAAATTATGATATTTAACATTCCACTTTTTAAGTTGTTTTGTTGTTAAACTTAACCCTTCTTTTTTTGCTTTTATAATATTTTCGTTATTTCTACCCATATATCTTGCTGTAAAAATTTTTATGTAATAACCTCTTTGAAAAAGCTGATTTACAACTTTTATATTTTTTTTAATAGGATTGCTTTTTTTATAATTATTGTTTGAAGTTTTACATAAAACATTATCAAGATCAAAACATAATATTTTTTTTTTCATTACAACTTAAGATAGTCTTTATGATTGAAATTTAAAGAGTCTTTTATTTTTTTTAAATTTTTATTTAAATCTTTTAAATAAAAATTTTCTTTACATTCCATTATTTGAGGGTGAGAAGTCTTAACTAAATTTTTACCCAATGTAAGTTCCTCTGAAATTTTTTCACCTTTTTTTAAACCAGTTATTTTTATTTCAACATCACCATTCATATTTTTTTTATCTTTTATAGTACCTCCGCTCAATCTGATAATTCTCTTTGCAATATCAAAAATTTTAATTTGTTTACCCATATTAAGTGTAAAAATTTTAATACCTTTCTGATTAATATATGATGCATTAATTACCAGCTGCACCGCTTCATTTATTGACATAAAGTATCTTTGGACATTTTTATTAGTAACAGTTAATGGTAATTGATTTTTTATTTGATCAAGAAAAATTGGTATTACAGATCCACTTGATCCAATTACGTTTCCAAATCTAACAATGGTAAAATTTGTTTTTATTGTGTTTTTAGATTTTTCTAAATTTTTTATTATTTTTTCACCATATTTTTTGGTGTAACCTAATATACTTTTTGGATTCACTGCTTTATCAGAACTAATAAAAATAAAATCTTTTATTTTTTTGGATAATGCAAAATTAATCATACATTGAGTTCCAAAAATATTATTCTTTATCATTGAATAAGTGTTCTCCTCACCAAATTGGACATGTTTATAAGCTGCTGCATGATATATTTCATCTAATTGAATTTTTTTAAAGTAATTTTTTAAAAAAACTTCATCATTACAATCACCCAAAATTGGCCTTACTAAATTTTTATTAAAATTTTTATCTTTTTTAATTTTTTCTAAAATATCAAATAAATTAATTTCAGAAATTTCTAAAATAAATAATTTTTTTGGTTTATGTTTTAAGATCTCAATACATAATTCACTTCCGATAGAACCACCGCCGCCAGTGACTAAAATTATTTTATTCTTTATTTTTTTTTGTAAAATTTTTTTATTTACGTCTATTTTTGGTCTATTGATTATATCAAAAAAACTAACCTTGGAGATTAGTGTTTGATCAATAAATTTATTAAGATAATTTTTGGTATTACTTAAATTTTTTATTCTTATCTGCTTTTTACTATATTTATCAAATAATTTTCCTATTTCTTTTTTACTTAATGTTTTATAACCAATTATAATTTCTGAGATTAAATGTTTATTAATTATTTCTTCTATTTTTTCCTTTTTAAAAATTTTTATTCCATTTAACTCTCTTTTTTTATATTTTCCTTGCGTGTCTATAATAGCCTTAACGTTACCATAACTTGGATATTGTCTAATACTTCTTGTTAATTCGATATTATTTTCAGTTAAACCAATTATTAAAATATTATTTCTTTTTTTTTCATTACTAATTTTTAGGTTGATAAAAAAATTTAGAAAAATTCTATGAAATAATATTAAAAAAACAATTATAAATGGAGTTATAAATGATATTGATCTAGGAAAATAAAATTTTTGATATAAAAAAAAATTTAATGGAACAAGGATTAAGAAACAAAATATAACAGATTTAACAATTTTCCATATCGAGAATGCGTCAAAAAATCTGATTAGTATTTGATAAATATTTTGAAGGTAAAAAACAGAAAAGAAAACTGAAAAAAATAAAAGATAAACCCTTAAGTCAATTTTGAAAATTGAATATAATTCTTCAAGTCTTAAAGAATAAGCAATTACTAAAGATAATATAATTATTATTAAATCCGAGAAAATAAGAAATAATTTTTTTTTAAAATTTGATAATTTGTTTATATATAATTTATTCATACAAAATTAATGTAAAATATCTTTATTATTAATCACCACTTTTATTGTTCTTAAAATAATCATTAAATCAAAAAACAAATTTTTTTTTTTTAAATACTCTATTTCAAGTTCGAGTTTTTTATCGTCTGATATTAAATCTCTTCCATTAACCTGGGCATGTCCAGTAATTCCTGGCTTCAAACTGCTAATTCCAAATTTAGTTCTTTTATTGATTAGCTCAACTTGATCTAGCAAAGCTGGTCTCGGACCAACCAATGACATTGAGCCTATAAAAACACATATTAATTGTGGTAATTCATCTAAACTGTATTTTCTCAAAATTTTTCCAAATCTTGTAATTTTAATTTTTTGATTTTGAAGTTTAGCTTTCTCTACTATTTCAGTATTTAAAAACATTGTTCTAAATTTATACATCTTAAAATTTGTATTATCTATTCCAACTCTTGTTGATGTAAAAATAATTGGACCTTTTGAGTCAAATTTTATTATAATTGGGATTATTAAAAAAAAGGGTGAAAAAATAATTATTAGAATAATACTTAATGCAATATCAATTATTCGTTTCAGATTTTTTGTCCTTTGTTATTTCTATAAACTAAAAATAAAATTATATAAGAAAATATACATGAGCTTAAAGAAATTAATTTATTATCTAAAATATAATATAGTAAAATATTTAATATAATCATTACTTGAATTATCAAAAAAGCGTAAAAGAAATTATACCTAAATTTAATCAAATGATGCATATGATTTGTATCTGGACTAAAAGGATGTTTGCCATTGAATATTCTTAATAAGAAAAGTCTAAACATATCCAGACCAGGAAAAGATAAAATTATAAAAATTTCTTCAGGTTCAATACTTCTTTCAATATTATATGTTTTTATGAAAATATATGAAATAAGGAATGACAGAAACTGAGTACCACTATCTCCTAAAAAACATTTATTTTTAAAATTGTAAATCAGAAATAAAGATAATGATAAAATCAGAATAAAACAATAAAAGGAATAAACATTTTTAAATAACAGTAAAGTAAATATAATTATACAATAAGTAGCAGCTTGAAAATTTATACCATCAAACATATTAAGTGCATTAATAAAAAGTAAAACACACAATATAGTAAAAAAATTTGAAATATTATTTAATTCAATTGGATATTCTAAAAAAGAAAAAGATAACGATTTTATAACTAAATTATCATCAATAGATATCACTACAAATATAATAAAAAAATTTAAAAAAAGTTTTTTAATTGGAGATAAATTAAATTTATCATCATACAATCCAACAAAAAAACACATTAACAATCCTCCAAAAAAAGAAAATTGCTCCCTAGTATTAGAAAAAATATTAATCGGATTTAATCCAATTGAATAATCAATTATCGAAAATATAGAAATATTATAAGTTAATAAAATTCCTCCAAAAAGTGGAACATTATTTTTATGAAATTTTCTTACATCATCCCGATAGTCAATAATATTTATTATATTCGTAATTTTATTATAAAAAATAACAATTGGTAAATTTATTAATATAAATATTACTATTAACTTTTCATACATAAAATTTTTTCTGTTTTATCGAATAAATTAAAAAACCTAAAGGATAATACATAATTATTGATAACCAATTATTAAAAAAATTTCCAGAGGGTAATAAAGGAAATAGAGAGCTAAAATAAAAAGCTAATAAACATATAGCCTGATCAGTTAAAAATTGTTTTTTTCTAAATAACTGTGAAAAAAAATTTTTAATGAATAAAAAACAAATAAATAAAAACATAATAAACAAAGACAGAAAACCAAATAAACCTAGTTCGCTCAACATTTGAGCGTAAAAATTATGGGGATGAGTTGAGCAAGCGTTTGGGGCAACAAAATTCTCATCTTTATCACAAAAAAATCTAAACATTTTAGGTCCGTGTCCGAAAAAAGGTTTTTCTTTAAACATATTTGCCGCTACCAAATAATGACCTTCATAAGTTTTACTAAATAATACAAATCTTTCACTTTGTGGACTTAGGCCAAGTTGGTTTATCGTTGTAGTGATAACTCTATATCTAACTTTATCACTAAATGAAAAAGTTATAACAGATATTAAAAGTATAGAAATAGTAGGAATAATCAGAATTTTTCTTACTTTTTTCGAAGAAAAAAAAATGAAAAAAAAACTTAACAAATATAATGCCAATGAGGTTCTTTCACCACTAAACAATACGATAGTAAATGATTCAATTATAATTATTGAAATTAAAATAAATCTTTTTTTAAAAGAATATAATTCTGTATTTAATACAAACAAGAATAAAATTAGAGGAAAAAATCTTGCCGTATAACTTCCAAGTACTTCATCATCTCGAAAGAAACTTGTTAGTCTAAAATTTTCAATATTATTTATATAAGTAAAACCAAGTAAATTTTTTGAAAAATAATATTGGTAAAGCGTATCAATAAAAAGTGAAGAGTAAATTATTATGAAAAGATAAAATAAAGATTTGAATATTTGTTGATTAGATTTTATTAATACATACGTGGCGATACTAAAAAGACCAAATCTAAAATAAAAAATTGCACTTTTAAATGATGATAGATTAGATGAAAAAATTGATATAGTTATTATAACTAAACAAAATATTATAAAAAAAAATGAATATTTATTTTTTATAAGAGCAAAATTTTGATCCTTAAAAAGTAAATACAAAAAAATTAAAGATATAATTACCAAAAACAAGTCTGGTATAAATGGTCCTGTAATTAAGCTTAATGGAATTAAAAGAAATAATGAATAAGCAAAATATAAAATTTTATTATTTATAGTTTTCATTTTAAAATAAATTGAAATAATTTTATTGGAAATCTAGCTAAAATAAAGAACCAATTAGAATAAATTTTATTTTCTTTAAAAGATCTTAGTATTTCTTGATTAGAGATTAAATTACTTTTTATTGATGCAGTACTTTTACCTCCCATTGACATTATTACAAATTTTTCGTCTGTGGTTTTAAAAGAAATATTGAACTTTAAAAAAATTCTCAAAAAAAATTCAAAATCCCCTGCGATTTCATAATTTAATTTATAAATACCACATTTTTCATATACACTTTTTTTAATAAAAGTTGATGGGTGAGGAGGTGAATATCCAAAATACAACATCCATTTTTTGAAAAATCTAGAATTATATTTTCTTAATATTAAATTCGAATTAACTTTTTTAATTAATGTTGTACCAATTAAACACTCTAGGTCTGGTTTTGTAACAAAATTTTTATGTACAATATTTAAAACATCATTATTAAAAAATATATCATCTGAATGAATTATTGAAATTATATCTCCATTCGAAAGATTAATACCTTTATTAATTGCATCAAAAATTCCTGTATCTTTCTTAGAAATTACGTTATCAATTTTATTTTTAAATTTTTCAATTATTTCTAAAGTACCATCAGTTGAGCCTCCGTCGATTATAATATACTCAAAATTTTTAAAATTTTGGGATAAGACAGAATTAATTGTTTTTTCAATTGTTTTTACACTATTATAACAAACCGTAATTACTGAAATCTTCATTTTTTTATTTTAAATAATTTTTTTTATTGATTTAATAGTTTCATCGCTAGTAAATTTTTTTATTTTTTTTTTTACATTTTTTTTCATAGTTTTTAGTTTTTTTATGTTTAGTATAATTTTATTGAAATGAGAAAATAGTTCTTTTATATTGCCACAATTGTAGGAGTATCCTGTAACCCCACTTTCAATTAAATCTTTAGTAGCGCCAGACTCTTTTGTTGCAATCACAGGAACACCTGATGCCATGGCCTCATTTACCACAAGTCCCCATGTTTCATATTTTGATGTTAAAATTAACAAATCACTAATTGAATAAACTTCTCGAATTTTTTTTTGATTAAGAAAACCCAGCATTGAAATATTTTTTAATTTATGGCTGTTGATAAAATTTTTACAATAAAAATTTAATTCCCCGCTTCCAATAATCAAAAAATGAATTCTTTTATTATTTTGAAATTTATGTGCTAATTTTAAAAAATCATGAGGATTTTTTCTATCAATTAATTTACCAACGAAAATAACTATCTTTTTATTCTTTAAATTCAATTTTTTTCTTAAATTTTTTTTATTTAAATTTTTTTCAAAAAAGCTGTTTTCCACGAAATAAGGAGCATAATAAAGTTTTTTTTTGGGAACCCCATGAAAAGAATAAAAATCTTTATTTAAAGAACCTATATATAGAAAATAATCAAAAAATTTTAAATAAACTTTCAAAATGCAAAATTTTAAATATTTCTTAATTAATGAAATTTTTGAATTTAAGTTTGTTTCTACTCTTAAAATTGTTTTAATTCCTAATTTTTTTGCTATTAAAAAAGCTTTAAGGTAAATAGTCTTATTCCAACCAAAGATTAATATTGCATCATAATGGTTTCTCTTTAAAATTTTTTCAAGATTTTTAAAAGACAAATTAAAATCAAAAATAGTATTTTTTTGATTTTTTGAAAAATAGCTTTTATAACCCTTTAAAGGATTTTTATAAGTATCCCAATTAAATTTTAAACTAAATTCTGAATCAGCAATTTTAGAAGATAAACCGTGAGTTGAGGCAAAAAAAACATCTGCTTTAATTTTATATTTATTGAATTTTTTAAAAAGTGGTATTTGATATTGAATTGGATGGGTAGTTATTATGGCAATCTTTTTCATGATCTTTAAATTTTTTGATATAATATTCTTAATTTAACCTTGATTCCTACTAATTACCCAATTTTCAAGAACTAAAACATCCATTTTGGTTCTTTTAAAACAATTTATAGCTTCAACAGGCTTATTTACAATTGGTTCATTCTCATTAAAAGATGTATTTAAAATTATTGGAACATTGGTATTTTCGAAAAAATTTTTTATCAAATTATAATATTTTTCATTATCTGTTTTATTAACGGTTTGAAGTCGTCCAGTACCATCGACATGAGTAACACCAGGAATTATTTTTTGTTTCTCCTCTTTAATTTTATATACCTCACTCATGTATGGAACTTTTTTTTTTAGTTCAAACCAATCTCCAACGTATTCTTCTAAAATCGAGGGGGCAAATGGTCTAAAACTCTCTCTACGTTTTATTTTACTATTGATTATATCTTTAATTTTTGGATTTCTTGCGTCTGCAATAATAGATCTATTTCCAAGTGCTCTAGGCCCCCACTCCATCCTTCCTTGAAAAAATCCTATAACATTTCCTTTTAATAAATGACTTGTTAAGAATGAATATAGCTTTTCATTTTCTAGATATTCTAGATTAAATTGTAAGCTTATTTTTTCTTTATTTAAAACTTTAAAAATTTCTTCATTAGTAAATGAATTTCCTAAATAAGAGTAATTCTTTATATCAAATTCATAATTCAATTCTTTTTTTAAAAATGACAAAGATGAACCAACAGATCCACCCGCATCCCCTGGGTTTGGACTGATATAAATGTTTTTAAATTTCGTATTACTTAATATTTTTCCATTAGCTACAGAATTCATTGCACAGCCACCAGATAAATTTAAATTATAAATATCTTTATATTTTTTATTTAGTAAATTTAAAATATGAAAAAAAACATCCTCGTAAACAGCCTGTGTTGATTTTGCTATATCCATATGCCTTTGGTCAATTTTATCATTAGAATTTCTATTTTTTCCCAACAAATCTAAAAGTTTTTTTGAATATAAATTCTCGTAAATAAATTGACCATTCTCACTAACATGAAAAATTTTTTGTTTATGGTGTTTAAAGTAATCTAAATTAAGCTTAAATCCTTTATCATTTTTAATAACTAATTTAGAAATCTCTTTATAAAACTTTGGTTCTCCATAGGGTGATAAACCCATGACCTTATATTCATCTCCATACGATTTAAATCCTAAGAATTGTGTTAAAGATTGATAAAAAATTCCTAATGAATGTGGAAAATAAATCTTATTATCTAATTTAAAATTATCTTGATAACTTAAACCCCAAGCGCAACTAGCAAAATCTCCAAACCCGTCTAATGATAAATTTACTGAATCTTTATAACCACAACTGAACATTGATGAAGCAATATGAGATTCATGATGATCAATAAATTTTATTTTGCCTTTAAATCTATTAATTGGATCAATTTTTAGAATTTGTTTTTTTAATGATATTTTACTTTTTGTATTTCTTAAACTTTGAAAAGCAATTCCCAAAGAAAAAGGATTTGAAAAAATAAATCCAATTTTTTTCAGCAAAGATGAAAATGGATTTGAATTAATTGTGATAAAATCAACATCTGAAAGATTAATTTTTGCTTCACTAAGGCAGTATTTTATTGCGTTTTCTGGGAATAAACTAGTATGTTTTACTCTCAAAAATCTCTCTTCCTCTGAAGCTGCAATCAATTTATTATTTTTAAATATACACGCAGAAGTATCTGAATGAAGAAAATTAATTCCAATTGTATAATTTGTCTTCATATAATCCAATCTGATGATGATTTAGAACCACAATGAATATCTTGATAAATTTTCAAAACTCTTTCACTACAAAATTGATTATCAAATTTATCCTCAATTAGCTTTCTTGCATTCTTACCCATCTTGGCCAAATCTTTTTTGCTTAATTGAATTAAAGACTCCGTAAGGTTTTTTGCGCTTAACTCAATAACAATTCCAGCATTATATTCTTCTACTAAAGATAATCGACACTGTTTAGAAATAATAACAGGTGTTGACAGAGCTAAAGCCTCTTTTAAAGCAATTGAGTCTCCTTCCTCAAATGATGGAAGTACAAAAACACTGGCCTTTGATAAATAGTTTATTTTTTCATCTCTTTTAACAAAATTTTTAAATCTCAAATTATCTCCAAGATTACTGTTTTTAATCTTTTCTTTAATAAATTTAAGATATTTTTCCTCACCAGGTCCACAAATTTCAAACTCAAAATTATTAAAAAAATCTTTAGGCAGTAATTTTACTGCTTCTATTAAAATTTCAATTCCTTTTTTTTTATGAATTCTTCCAAAGAAAATTATTTTCTTTTTTTCTAAAATTTGATTACCTCTTTTTAAAAATTTCTTAATATCTATCCCATTTGGGATTATAAAAACATTATTGAACTTAAAGTTATTTTTTGCATCATTAAATTCCTCTAAATTAGAAAAAAACTGAGCGCTGGCAGCTTTAAAAATATCTCTAAGAAAAATATTGATAAAAATTTTTTTTTTAAATGTACTCTGGTTTAAAGACCATTGATCCAAATGACCGTGACCAACAAATAAAAATTTACATGATAATCTTTTTGCAAAGCTGCATAATAGAATTATCTTTAAAGACCATATTTCATGAAAGTGAATAACATCATATTTCTTTAAAAACTTATAAATCTTTTTTTTAGAGGAAAAATTAAAAAAAATCTTTAACAAATAAAATAAAGAAATCCTCTCTAATTGTAAAACATCTATTATTTTTTCTTTCTTGTTAATAACTCGTATTTGATTCCTTAGAACTTCTGGTGGTCCTCCCCTCTCTTCTTTTAAATTAGTTATAACAGATAATATTCGCATAAATTACATTAAACTTTCATACATTCTAATATATTTTTTGATAACTAAATCATGATTATATTTTTCATCAATTAATTTTTTACCATTTAAACCCATTCTATCTAATTCATTTATTGAATAAGATAAAAAAATACTTAAATTTTTTCTCAAATTATCCCTAGTCATTTCAAATATTTTTCCAGCATTATAATTTTCTATTTCTTTCCAAGGAGTAGCAGTGGTTGTAAGAACAGGTAAACTGTGTGCTAACGCTTCACCAATTGAAATACCAAAATTTTCACTTTTACTTGGTAACAAAAAACAATTTGCAGATAAAAAAATTTTTCTTTTACTTTCCGTGTTGTAAACTGGGTCAAAAATTTTTACACGATCATCTAAATTGAGTTTTTTAATCGTTTTTTTAACTAGACTAAAGTAATTGATGTTACTCACTGGACCATATACTTCTAAAATCCAATCTCTTGGATTTATCTCTGACCAAGTTTCAACCAGCTCTAACAAACCTTTTTTTTCGTGAATTCTTGAGAAAAAAATTGCCTTTTTGATTTTGTTTATTTCCTTTTTTTTTTCATCAACTTGATCAATTCCATGGGGTATGATGAATGTTTTAGTATTAATTCCTAAATTTTTTACATTAAAATTTTCGATTTCACTAGTTGCATGGATAGCATCACAAGAATTTAATATTCTTTTTTGATACAGCCAAAAAGCTAAATTTTTTTTCAGTTTTTTTTGAGACATTGACCAAGGCTCTAATGCACCTAAGGGACTCATGATTATTTTTTTATTTTTTTTTTTTGCAACCCTGTGAGCTTTTATTATGAAAGGTTGCCAAAGACCATATAGATGAATTATATCGAAATCTTCAAAAATTTCCTCATAATCAAGTGAATAAGTATATCCACCGTTTTTTTTAAATATTAATTTAAATTTAATTCCGTTTTTATTTAAATTGTGCAATTTATTAGAAATAGCATAATATGGTCCTCCATATCCCTCAAAATGACTGTCAGTCCCTACTAAAATTTTCATAGGTATCTATTTGGATATCTTTTTATATTTTTTTTATACCAATCTATTATTTCTGAGATTTTATCCTCAACTCTAACTTTCGGTTTCCATCCAAGTTTTTTAATCTTGCTAAAATTTACACTGTATCGATAATCATTGAATGGTCTATCTTTTGTAAATGAGATAAATTTTTTAAAATTCATATTCATCTTTTTTGCAATCATTTTTGTTATTTCAATGTTTTTATATTCAAATTTAGATCCAACGTTATAGATTTCATTACTCTTACCTTTCATAATAATTTTATTGACCGCTTTACAAAAATCTCCAATAAATAAAAAGGATCTTTTTTGAAGTCCATTTCCGTGTAAATAAAACTTTTTCTTTTTGATCATGCTCCAACAGCATCCCGCTATAAGCTTTTCTGGATGTTGTCTTGTACCAAAAATATTATTTGCCCTGATGATAATAGTTGGAAGGTTATATGAATGGCTATAGCCGTTTATTATCATTTCTGCAGCAGCTTTTGAACTTGAATATGGATTTGAAGGATTGAATCCAGATGTTTCCTTGAAACTTGATTTATAAATTTCTCCATAAATTTCATCAGTACTTATATGAAGAATTTTTTTAACATTATATTTTTTACAAAAATCAAGTACATGTTTTGTACCTAAAACATTAGTAAGTATAAATTCATCAGTTAGGTTAAAAGAGTTATCCACATGACTTTCAGCTGCAGCATTAATGACTAAATCACAACCTTTTATATTTTTTTCCAAATACTTAATATCATTTAAATCTTTTTTTACTAATTTTACTCTTTTGTTAAGTAAAATATGTTTAATATTCTTTATACTTCCAGCATAAGTTATTTTGTCATAAATTATTATTTTGGATTTTTTGTAATTATTGAAAATATACTCAGTTAAATGAGATCCAACAAATCCACATCCTCCTGTAATTAATATTTTACGCATTTTTAAGTTTATTACCTAATTTTTTACAATAATTTAAAATCTCTTTTTTGCTCAATTTAAATTTAATTTTTTTTATTAATTTAGTATTATTTAATACAAATGAGTCATTTTTAAGTTTTTTTTCATAAATAACTTTACCCTCCCCATACCCTTGAATAAGAGATTTACAAATCAAATCTATATTTAATTTAATACCAGATGAAATGTTATATGTGCCAACAATTTTATTTTTAATCATTTTATCTAAACATTTTGAAAAATATTCGAATGTCATAAAATCTTTATAAGTATTTTTATATAAATCAATTTTAATTTTTTTTTTCTTCTTAAGGTCATTAAGAGCTTTGGTAATAAACAAAGATTTATTTTGTAAGTCATATGCTAGAATATTCCCTATTCTTAATATAAGAAAATTTGGACTTTTTAACTTTTTTACAATTTTTTCAATCCTAATCTTATTTTTTTTATACATAAAATTTGACTTTACCTTTTTAGCTCTGTCAAAATTTGTTTTATAAACAAATCTTGTTGATGGTAAAATATAAATAATATTTTTATCTTTTATTAAATTACATATTTTTTGATCTAATTTATTTGTCAAATTTAAATCTTTTACTCTTACGTTAGGATCAAGACTTAAATTAAAAACATGTGAATACTTTGTTAAATTTATTTTTGAAATATCTTTATAATTAATTATATCAATTTTATTTCTAATTTGTGAAAATTTAAAATAATTACGTGATATAAAACTTCTTTTTCCAATTAATAAAACTTTAATTTTTTTTTTTTTCATTTTTGTTTATTTAAAATATCTAAATAATTTTTAATTATTTTTTCTCCATATTTTTTCCATGTTAAATAATTTGTAGATTTTTTCTTTGCATTTTTTCCCATCTTTCTTGAAATATCTGGATTTTCATATAAAAATTTCATTTTATTTTTTAACATCTCAACATCTCTAATTGGAATTATAAAACCATCTACATCAGTATCTATAATGTCCTCGCTGCCAGAATTTGGAGTACATATCAATGGCAGCTCACATGCCATGGCTTGTAATTGAACCATTGAAAGTCCTTCCTCTAAACTACAGGTAATAAAAGCATCTGAAATATTATAAAATTTATTTAAATCTTTTTGTTTTTGTGAATTATAAAATTTAATTTTTTTATTATTAAAAAACTTTGATAACAATGGCTTTAATTCTTTATCTATATTTCCAACTATTATTAACTCTGAGTTTTCAAGATTTAAGTCACTAAATGCTCTCAATAGATAAACAATCCCTTTTCTAACAGAGCATTGTCCTACATAAATAAATCTATATATATTTGTATCTTTTTTGGTTATTTCTTTTTGAAAATCGTGAATATTTACACCATATGGTATTTTAATAATTTTTTCATTTTGAAATCCTTTATCAATAAAAGTTTTTTTTGCAAACTCACTTGGTACAATTATGTAATCAGCTAATTCATACTCTTTAAGTTCTTTATCAATTATGTTTTTAGAAGGTAAATTTGGTTTTATTCCTAACCTGTTATACTCTTGTAATAAGATATCTCGTTGAAACTTTATGTGAGTTGAGCCTCTCTCTAAAATTTTTATAACTTTATGTTTTTGGGCTTTTTGAAAAGAAGCAAGACTAAAACCTGACCAACCAACTAATATATCTGTTTCATTAAAATTTAAAATTTTTGATGCAGTTCTTTCAAAATAATTAGATATATAATCATCTAAAATTCTATTTATAAAAGGAATTCGTGAAATGATTTCTTTCGCAATTATTGTTCTAATCTTTTTAATATCAATTTTAAAATTTTTTTTTATATAAAATTTTGGATAGGAGGTTATCAACTGTAATAAATAACCTTTTTTATCGATTTCTTCTGCTAAGTTAAAAGCGTGAAATCTTCCCCCCACTAAAATAGTTATTTTCATAAAAATAATTCATTATTTAAATTAAATTCTTAATTTTATTAAATACAAGATAGGGTGTTGTTTCGCAAATTCCATTTTTTGGTCTTAAAATTAATGCATTTTTATTCTCTGGAAACCATTTTCCATATGGATGATTATTGTCAAATAAGCATATGACTTTCTTATTATAGATCGTAGAAACATGCATTGTACCGTTATCATTAGTAATATGCAATTTTGAAAATTTAATATTATTGAATAATTCTTTTAGGTCGGTGCCACACTTGTTAAGAATCATTTTACGATTAATTTGAGTTAACGAATTAGCAGCTTCTTTTTCACTTTTTGATCCTAAAATAATTACTTTATAATTATAATTATTTATAAATAATCTTAATAATATTTTCCAATTATTCATATCCCATAATCTAGGAGAAGAATATCCTCCATGAGAAATTGTAATATAATCTCCACTTAAGATAGCTTTTTCCTTTTTAATTTTAAGCTTATTCAATTCATAAATTTTTGAAGCTTTAAAATTTCGGTCAATCCTTTTTGCTAACTGAACAGTTTCACTAAACAATCTATAACTTTTATTTTTGTAAAAAAAACCAATCTTTTTTGGAATTTTACAAAAAGAAAAAAAAATATAATTTCTTAATTTTTTAGAAAAAAATTTTTCATCTTGTAAATTTATTACTTTATCAAATTTTTTTTTCCTTAATTCTATAATTAGACCTATAAGACCCTTAAAAGAATAATCATAATAAATTATATTATTTACTATTTTTTGATTTTCAATTTCTTTTGGTAAATATTTTAAATTTTTATTTCTATCAGTTAAATATGTAATCTCACATCTGGGATTTTTTTTTTTTATCAAATTTAAAGTGCCAATTGAAATTAAAAA
This sequence comes from uncultured Pelagibacteraceae bacterium, assembly GCA_902597215.1. Taxonomy (GTDB): domain Bacteria; phylum Pseudomonadota; class Alphaproteobacteria; order Pelagibacterales; family Pelagibacteraceae; genus Pelagibacter. The sequence continues at coordinate 17,841 of CACJWU010000003.1, forward strand.
ATCTCCTAATTTAGAATTTCTAAAGCAAAGAATTTTCATAAATGAATCTTTAGTACTTTTCTAAAAAATAACATGAAAAAAATACTTCCAATTAAAAGAAAAAAATAAGATTGGGCAATAGCACCAAAAACTATAGACAAGTGACTTTCTAAAAAGAATAAGGGTATAAAAAGATAAAATGATAGAATGCTCTCTACATTTAGATTATTTTTAAATGTAAATAATTTTGTTAATAAGCTAAAAATGAAACCAATTAAAAACATACCGAATATAACACCCAATTTTCCAAAATTTACATAAAATTCATTTAATACAGGCATATTCCAAGAAGTATTTTTATCTTTAAAATCATCAAAATTTATTAGAATTTTGTACCTATGGCCAAATTCATTTCCAAGAGTATCATTAGGCTTATCTTTCCAAAACATTCTTGGAATAATTTTTGATAGTAGTATTTCGTAGCTATAACCATTCCAATAAGAAATTTCTTTTGGAGTTTTTGATGTAACAATTAAAAGTGAATCAAAGCTATGGTAAATTCTTTTATAAGTATAATTGCTGCCATCTAAAATTTTTTCAAATAGTGAACTACTTGATAAAATATCCTGATATGTTTTAAAAAAATAATGAGAATTATCTATAAAATTTTTTTTATCAATTTTTTCTGAACTAATTTTATTCCAAGTAAAATTTCTATATTTTGTTTTACCTTCATGAACAATAAAAAAAACAATAAAAAAAATTATTATCGGAGAAATATAAAATTTTCTCTTTAAATATGAAAAATATATATAATCTAAAAAAATTAGAATAAATGGTAAAGCATACGAACCACTAAGAATTTCAATTATAATAACGAAAATTTTACATAAATAGATAAATATACTTTGTGAATTAAAAATACTTTTTCCATGTACTAATGAACTTGTAAATAAACCAAAACCAAAAAATAAAAATACATATTTTAATTGAAAAAATATTGGATATGTGAGTTGTATTTTAAGAATATAATAAAATAAAATTGTTAATAAATTTATAATTAAACCATATAAAAAAATTTCATTTTTACTTAAATTAAGAATTTCAAAACCTTTTCTACTTATATTTTTTAAAAAAAACATTGTAATAAAGAAACCAATAAACATGCTTATTATTCCAAATGTTAAAACTTCAATTGCAAAAGGAATATCTGAAACATTATATTGATCACTATTTCTAAAAAACTTATAATTAAAGAATGATGGTGATAAATAGCATGCTAGAAAAAAAAAACATGTAAGAGGTAGAAGTGGTATAAAATAATTAAATCTTTTATAAAAGATATATGATAATATAACTACTGAACATAAAAAATATATTACGTATAAATTAATTTGCGTTATCAAATTAAAATCTGTGTTATTCCAACTTTGAGATATTAATAAAAACAAGCCTAGTAGGAAAAATATAACTACAGAAATATTTGTTAGTGAATATCTCATCAATTATATATTAATTTTAATAAGTATTTAGCTCTGTTTACATAAGAATGTTTTTTTGACATCTTTAATCCAACTCTTCTAATTTTAAGATATTCATTATAATTAGATAAGATTTTGATAATTTTTTTTCTAAGATCATCAGAATTACGATATATCATACAGGCTTTATTTTCTGGAAAATATTTACTTTGATCCTTTGATTTTAGAGTTAACATCAAACCATTCATAGAAGTGATCTCGAAAGTTTTCATATTATGAGAATCGTAGTTCTGTCTTCTTGGTATATTTAATGAAATTTTAGATTTTTGATAAATTTTCGACATTTTATAGCTATCGACCGCAGAAATAACTTTAATATTTTTTCCACTTATATTTGCCTCATCCCATCCCCAACCTGCAATTATTATCTTAAAGTCTTTTAATTTAGATAAAATTGACACTCTTTCATTATCAGCTGTTCCAACAAATGAAATATCATATGAAAAAATATGAACTGTTTTTTTCGGTTTATGAATAAATTGGTCGTATCCAAAGGGTAGCAAATAGATATTTTTTAATTTTAGCTTTTTTTTTAATTTTTTTCTTATTTCTTGTGACCAAATAAAAAAATAATCGTATAATTTAATTGATTTTAAAACGTTTGTTGAAGAAATATCTTTAATTGGTGAAATATCAAATGGATCATCGGTATAAATGTTAATAAATTTTGCTTTGGTACACATTTTTTTTAAACTTAAAATAGTTATTGGGTCAAGATAAACTCCTTTAAAAATAATTATTAAATCAAAATTATTTTTTTTTTTTATGTAATCTAAAATTCTTTTTCTAAATTTTTTATAAAATAAAATTTTAAAATATTTCCAAAAAAATCTGTCAATCAAATTTTTATGCATTTGATTAATATGAAATAGTTTTACATAATGATTTAATGATAAAAATGATCTATAATACATTTTTTCTAACGAGAAATGCTCATTAGATCCTAATATCAAAATTTTTTTTTTATTTAACATTAATTGAGTTTAAACTAACATTATTTACTATAAAAATAAGGTCAAATTTTTAAAATATTTCTATGAAAATTTATAAAAAACAAAAGATGTTAATTACAGGTGGTAATGGTTATATTGGTTCATGTTTAGCGAAAATAGCTTCAAATAAATATGATGTATTTATAATTGATAAAAAGGAAAGAAATATTTTTCTAAAACAAAAAAAAATTTCATTTTTTAGAGAAAATCTAAATAATCTATCAAAGATAAAAAAAATTTTTTTTAAAATTAAACCAAATATAGTTGTTCATTTAGCTGGTCAATCTACAATTGATTTTATAAATAAAAAAAAAAAATCTTATCTTAATAACAACATAAATGTTACACAGAATATAATAAAATTATGCAAAATTTATAAAATTCAGAAATTAATATTTTCAAGTACTGCTTCAGTTTATAAAGAGGGAAAAAAACCATTTAAAGAAAATAGTAAATTAAAACCTAACAATCTTTATGGAAAAACAAAATTAAAAAATGAAGAAGATATTCAAAAATCTTTAAAAAAGGCTTATACAAAATATTGTATTCTTAGATTTTTCAATGTCTGTTCATCTTTGGTAAAAGAAAAGATTGGTGAATTTCACTCTCCTGAAACACATTTAATTCCTAAAGTAGTTAATCATCTATTTATGAAAAAAAAAATTTTCATTTATGGAAATGATTATAATACTAGGGATAGTACGGCTATAAGAGACTTTATACATATTAGAGATATATTAAATGGAATATTAAGAGCTATAAATTTTTTAGATAAGAACAAAAGTGAAATTTTTAACCTTGGATCAGCAAGTAAAATTTCTGTTATGGAAATTATTAATAAAAGTTCTCAATTATTAGAAGTTAAGCCTTTGATAAAAATTAAAAAAAGAAGAATCGGTGATTTACCAATACTTACATGTAATATTCAAAAATCAAAAAAAAAACTTAAATGGTATCCAAAAAATTCTACTCTAAAAAAAATTATAATTGATGAAATTAAATGGCAAAAATATTTGAGACAAAAAAAATATAAAAGAACTTTTTATAACTAACTTTTAATTTTTGATAGATTTAATTTCATTTTCATATTTAGAGATAACCAATGTTCCATTTTTTTCAAATTTAAGGATTTTATTTGTTAATTTAAGTGTTTGAATTCTGTGAGATATTTGAATTATAGTGAGTTTTTTAAATTTATTACTAAGATTATCTATTATTTTTTTTTCTGTTTCTAAATCTAAAGCACTAGTTGCTTCATCTAGAATTAATATTTCTTTTTGATTATAAAAAGCACGAGCTAATCCTATTCTTTGTTTTTGTCCTCCAGATAAAAAAATACCTCTTTCTCCTATTAAAGTATTTTCTTTTTCTTTTAAATTTTTTATAAATTCACTAAGCTCTGCTAATTTAATTGACTCACTTAAAGCAGCTTGATTAATTTCTCTTTTTTCCATAGTAAAAGCAATATTTTCCGCAATGCTTCTATCCATAAGATATATGTCCTGAGGAACATGAGAGATTTTTTCCTGCCAGCTTAAAATATTTGATTGGTTTAAATTTTTACCATCCACCAAAACATTTCCACTTTGTGGTTCTAGCAAACCAATAAGTATATCTATAATTGTAGATTTTCCTGAGCCTGTTTCACCAATAATCCCAATTTTTTCATTTTTTTTAATATCAAAGTTTAGATTTTTTACGGCAAAATTTGAGTCACCTCCGTAAGAAAACTCTATATTCTCAAATTTAATTCCGCTTTCAAAATTTAATGAATTTTTATTGTTTTTTATTAAATTAATTGTTTGTTTGTTCTTAATATAATCTGCGAATTCGTTAACTATTTCAGCAGTTGATAAAAGATAATTGTATGATTGATACATGTTTGTAGTTATAGGTAATAATCTAATAGCAGCAAAACCTACAAATCCAAGAAGGGTAATTAATTCGACAGTTGAATAAATTTCCTCATGCATAAGATAATATGAAGAAAAAACAATTAAAGTTATTCCAAAAATTTCAACAATAAATTTTGGTATCATTTGAAAAAAATTCGATATTGCTTCAGATTTCCTTAAACTTGTTTCTTCACTTTCAAATATTGACAAATAAGTGCCTTGTGTTTTGTCTAAAATGATTTGTCTTAGTCCTCCAAAAGTTTCACGAATTAACACCAATTTTTTTGATATTTTTTTTGCAATAATTTTGCTTAAATAAAGTAATTTATTATTTAAAAATTTTGAAATAATCACAAAAATCAAAACTAATAAAATAAATATAAGACTTGTTAATATCGGTTTTAAAAATAAAAAAAGTATTAAAGTAAATACTAAAATTATCATTCCTGAAAAAAATATGAAAAAATTAAAAAATAAATTTATTATATAGTGCACTTTTTCAGTCATAGCAGACATTCTGTAACTAGAATTTTCCTTAATTGTAAGATGATACTTATTAAATAATAAATGTGTAAATATTTTAAGATTCAGATCGGCTGCTATTGATCTTGAAATTCTATTAAAGAGATAAATGATAAAAATTTTAAATAAATTTGATGAAATAAATGCTATAATGAATAATAAAGTTAAAAATAACCTTTCATTATCAAAATCAAAATAAGAAATTAGAGTATCAAAATCTAAGAACTTATTGATATTTTCAAGCTTTGAAGGATCTAAGAGAACAGTGATAAAGGGAATAACCATACTAATACTGAACACCTCCAAGAAAGAGGAAATCGCCATTAATATAATTACAACATAAATTTGCCGTTTCCTTTTTAACGACAAATAGGAGAAAATTAATGTAAAATTTTTTAAAACATTAATAATTTTCATTCTTTAATTTTTTATACTTATTAAGTTCTCACCAGAAATAATTAAATCTCTTTTAATTCCTCTTTTAATACTCTCTGAAAGAGCGAGAACTAAATTTGAAGAATTAGACTGACTTGGTATCATCCAGTCGTGAATTTCAATGATTATAACATCAAACAAATCCATCCACTGTAAATTTTTTTCAAATAAATTTTTTTCAAAACCTTCAATATCAACTTTTATTAATAAAGGTACGTAATTATTATTTTGCATTTTTAATATATCATTTACAGTAATACCTTTAACTTTATTTTTTCCTAAATTGTCAACTCTAAATGATCTATTATCCTTGTAGTTATTGTTAAAAGTAAATTCCTTATTTTCACATGAAATTAGATTGTTAAAAAAACTTTTTTCTTTTATAGAAATATTTTTTTTGGAAAATTCTAAATTAATCTTATCTGGTTCAACCATATTAATAAAAGCTTGGTTAAAAATTTTTTCAAAATACTTGGCACTTGAACCTATATTTGAACCACAATCAATTATCACTGGTTTTTTTCCCTTTTTTACAATTAAGTTATAAGTTTCATTTATATGTGCCCAATGAGCTAACCTTTTTAGATTATAATCTTCTGATCCAAAAATTTCATGAACGGTAAGTAAATCATAATAATTTCTTATATTTTGATAGAAAATAGTTTTATTATTCTTATCAAAAATAAAAACTCTTTTAATCAGTATTGATAAAAAACGAGGTGTTAAAATTATAAAATTATAGTTTTTAAAGAGATTTCTTGTAACTATCAGAAAATCAAAAAAAAAATAAAAAATAATATTTAAAAATTTCATTTAGATAAAACTGTTTTTAATACTTTGTTACAGAAATTGTATGGATTTTTAAAAAATAAAAAAATTAAATACAATAATCTATAGGGCCATAAATAATTTTTTCCTCTAAAATGATGATTGAATACAAAATTGTCAGCTGCCTCATTAATTTCAAAATTTTGAGGTAAATCATATGGTTCTGGTAACTCAGAAACCTTATAACTGAAATTTTGATTAATGCCATCCGTGTGAGTTGCTTCTTTTCCAAATCCAATATTTTCTACTAAGTTAACACTTGGGGTAATTATCATTTTTTTTTCCTTCCACAAACATAAATTCCAAGGATATGCCCAACTATCAATTTTTCCATTAAAAACATTATTTAGAATTTTTGTCCAATATCTTTTTTCAATATTTTTTTCGAAAAAATTAGCCCAATCATTGCTCAACTTATATTCATTCCAAAAACTTATGTTCTTATCATATTTTTCCCAAACTCTTTTCCACGTTGCCCAACCCCAGCAATGTGCATATTTAGAATAGTAAAAACTTTCATTTAAAAATATTTTATCATTCAAAAAATTATTCCCAGTAATTCCTCCAATTTTTGACTGACTTTCAAATTTATTAAGACCCCAGAAACAAAATTTAAAAAAATCTTTATTTGGTAAACAATCATCTTCTAAAATTATACCGCTTTTTTCATTTGAGAAAAACCAATTCAATGCTGTTGAAACTGCTTCCTTGCATCCTAAATTTTTTTCAGATTTTTTTCTTAATACATTTGTATAAGAGTTAATTTTTTTTGTAATTTCAAAAACTTTATTGCAATTTATTATATCTAGTTCATTATTTTTTCTTGGACCATCAATAAAAATATAAATTTTTTCAGGTTTAATATTATTTAAAGTTAAAATTAATTTTTCAGTATGATCAGGTCTATTAAATAAAGTAATTAAAATTGGTACTCTATACATTAACTTTTCTTAAGTCTTTTTTAAAAAATTTTTTTAAAATATGGAAAACGGCTTCAGCTACAGCTCTATCTCCACCATTATGTTTGGTGACAAAATTTGCATTTTTTTTTGTTACAAAAAAAGAATTTTGAGGTGCAATAGAATAAAACACTTTTTTCATTGTTAGATAATCAAAAATACCGTCACCTATATATATTATTTTTTTATTTTTAAATTTTTTATTAATCCATTGATATCTTTCCAATGTTGGAACTGAAAATAATTTAAATTTCATATCATCAACAATTCTTTTTTTTGTAATTTTAAAACCTCTTTTATCAGCTGAAATAAATATTATTTTCATAAATTTTCTCATAAGATTTAAAGCATCGTTATCATCTGGGCCAAAAAATTTTAATTGTTTTCCTTTTGCAGAATATATGACTTGTCCATTAGTCATTGTTCCATCTACATCAATTATCAAAATTTCTGGTTTTTTATTTTTCATAATTATCTAAAGTTTTAAATAACATACTTTTACCCAAAGCATACAGAAACAAGTTGTACGGATAATGATGTAATGGGCAAATATTCAAATATATTAAGGCAGTTAATATTCTCACTTTTTTAGTATCAAAATTATTTTCAATTAGCCATTTTTCAAAAAATTTAATGGCTTTTTTTTGATGTTTACTAGAAATTATTGAAATTTTAATTTTATTTTTAATCCAACTCACTTTAAAATTATTTTTCACAACCTGTAAATGAGAAACATAAAGCCCATGCATTATTTTAGCTAAATCATAGTAAATATCACCATAATCAATTATACCTTCAAAGTCTTGTCTCCAATCTAAATAAATAAATTTTTTATGGCGGTATAAAACATTTTCAAAATGTAAATCTCCATGAAATCTAGTTGGTTGTCCATTTGAAATATTCTTCCAGTTTATTCTTTTTAATAAATTTGATAATTTAGGTGTTTTAACATTATTAATTATTGTTTTATGATCTTTTTTTAAAGAATTTTTATAAAATAAATTTATTCTTTTTAGTGTTTTATTTTTATAAAATTTTAAACAACTTTTATTAAAAAGATTTTTTTTTTTTGAATCTAAAAATTTCTTTTTCCAAAAAATCTTATTAAAATTTAAAAAATTTTTGAAATTTTTTAAATTTTGGTTACGTGATAAAACTTCACCTTTAACTTTTTTGTAAATATAGTAATTTTCTCTTTTAATGATAATTTTAGGAGTAAATCCTATTAAAAATTTTTGTCTAGCTACTCTTTGTTTAATAAATCTTTGGCTTTCATGATATTTAATTACTAAATTATTAACAAACCAAATAGCCTCACTTTTCTTTGGTAATATAGAATTTTCTTTTTTTTGAAAAAAATTTCTTGCATCTTTTAAGGCAATCAAATTTCCAGTATCAAACCAATCAAAAAATTTATAACTAATACCAATATTTTTTTGTAAAAATTTGTCAAAAATAAAAGATTCTCCTTTTTTAATAAATTCTTTATTCTTAATATCGGCAAAATCCCAAAATTTTTTGTAATCATAAATTTCTGATAAACCAATATAGACAGGTAATTTTTTTTTTGATTTAAAGCTCTTTTCTTTAATGAATTTAACTTTATAATCTTTTAAAATAGCTTTTCTATATTCGTTAGTTGTTTTTCTTTTAGATAATCCAATCCAATTTTTTTTTATAAAATCTATTTTATTCAAAATAATTGTATCACATGAAATAAAAATAAATGGTTTTTGTAAATATGTTTTACATTCATAAAGAGATCTGCCAAGACCAGAATTTTTACCTTTATAATTTTTAATATTTTTAAAAAAAAATTTTTTTTTAGGATAAATATCTTTCAAAAAATTTTTTAAAAATTTCCCTTTATAACCTAAGGCAATTACAAATTCTGTTTTGTTTTGAAAAGAGTCTATTATATGACATATCGCTGGTTTAGTACCAACAGTTAAAAGGGCTTTGTTAAGACTCAATTCATCTTCAACTCTGCTCCCAACACCAGCACAAGGAATAAAAACTGTTAATTTATTTTGGGTTTTAGATTCTTTTGTAATCATCCTGCAATCTTACAACATCATCAATTTCAGGAGTACTGGCCTCTAGATACGTGCAATCTTCAATTGCTTCCATTCTATGAATAATATTTGGTTCAATTGTAATTTTATCATTAGTATTAAATATCTTATCTTTTAAATTATTCTTATCATTTCCAAGTGAGATCTTAAGTTTTCCATTTAACACGTATATTGTCTCTTTTTTAAATTCATGAAACTGTAAACTACATCTATGATTTTTTTTCATAAAAAGTTTTTTAAGCATATATTTATCATTTTTTTCTAAAAGCTCTTCATGGCCCCAAGGTTTGTCAATAATTGTCATTTTTAAATCTTATACTTTAATAATTCAGGATTATAATTAAAAAACTGATCATAAAATGTCTTCACATACATCTGCATAGACCATTTACTTTTAAAGCCATATTTATTTTCCATCCATTTTAAACCTTCTTGTATATAAAGTTTCAGATTTTTATCATAAGAATCAGTCTTAATTTCCTTAGCTTGATTTAACAAATAACTCTCATTTTCACTAATTATCACTTCAGAAGTAATCGCAGCACTCCAATTATTTATATATGCTTTTGCAATCAATTCACTTTCGGTTCCGTATCCTCTAAAGTTATTTCCATCATACAAAAAATTTAGGTAATTTTTTCTATTTTTTATCATCACACTCTCTATAAATTCCTTTTTTATTAAAATAGCGTTATTATGTATAAACCAAAAATATTTTATCTTTTCTTTTTTTAAAAGCTGCATCTCACCCCAATTTTCTGAACATGGTGATAAAATTCCAATTCTAGGATGTTTTTTCAATATAGCCTCAAATTTCTTAAGGAATTTATAGTTTTTAAATTCAGTATCATTCGTTAATAAAAAAAAATAGTCATACTTTTCAAATAGATTTTTTTTCCATAGTTTATGCAATGCATAATTCATACCTCTTGGAAATCTTAAACCATTTTTTACTACACTTGAACTTTTTTCATGCCATGTTACATATTTTGATAATTTATTTCTATCAGAGCCTGCTTCCAAAACATAAATATCTGTTTCATTATTTTTTTTTATATTTGTATAAAGTTTATTTGTAACTTCTGGAAGATTCCTATTTAATATAATTGTACAAAATTTCATCAATTTATTAGTCTAAAATTTTTTAAATATCTAAAAATACAGATTTTAATTTGTTTTTTTAATTCATTATCTAAATTAATATTTTTCTTTTGTAAAAATTTTTTTGCTTCAATTTTTAAATCTTTAAATTGATTAGATGAGAATATATAATGTCCACATATTATAGCTTTATCTAAATTGGTTGTTTGTGAGTTTTTTATTATCCATTTTTTCCATTTATTCGACTCAAAAGAAATTTTTATAAATTCATCATATAAGTCTTTCATTTTATTTTTTTGTAAAATTTTCAAAAGTGTTTTCGTTTCAACAACTCCAAATTCCGGAGCTACATTTGCAGCATGTATTCCTAATTTTGGATGCCACGATAAAGAGTCATTTGTTAAATAATCTGCATTATGTTCTTTCATATAAACATTATTCTCATTGCAAATTTCAATCATTTTTAAAAGTTGTATCTCGACTGGTATTTCCTTTTCAACCCTCACTGGTGACTCAAATGAACCTACATTTTTTGTTTCCATTACTTTTGTGCCAGATTGAATTACTACAAAAGTCACTTTTGGAAGCTTATTTTTTTCACAAAAAGCTCGCATTTCATATAATGTGTTCGTAAGTTCTTCAAAAGTATTTGTTGAACCATTTTGTTCTTCTGTACCAATTTCAAAAATAATTTTTTTTCTATTTTTTTTAGAAAATTTACAAAGTTCCTTATAAATATCAAAAATTCGAATGATTGAATTTTTAAAAGATAATTTTTTATGAATATCTACACTTGTGTCAATATGAATAATTCCAAAATCATTTTTTATATCATCATGATAAGATCGAATTGCTGAGCTCATAGCTTTATCTAAGCTTAGGTTTAAATCAATTTCTTTATTATTTTGCCATGGGCCTCCATGATCTCTGGATAAAATAATAAAATTTTTTTTGTCCTTTTTTTTTACATAGTCTGCAAAACTCTTTGTCGACCAATTATTTACATAGCCACCACCAAATTCTTCACTATCAATTTGTCTTCTGCTTGCAATCATCATTAATGGTACTTTTTTTTCATTTGCAATTTCTATAGCTGAGTCAACTACATTTAAACTCATAGGACCTATTCCTAAAAGTGTTTTTCTTTTAGTTATTAATTTGTGTAGTAGGTTAAAATTATTTCTCATCTAACCTAAATACGCCCTTATACTTTTAATTTCAAATTTTTTATTAAATTCCAATATATCTATAACATCCAATTTTTTACTATTAAGTCTTATTTCAATAAAACAAATAATCTTGAAATTTTTTAAATAAAATTTCTCTTTAACATTTACTTTTATTTTCCTAAATTTTCTAAAAATTTCTGAATTAAATTTAAGGACCTCTTTTCGACCTTTTTTTTTATTGTCCCAATCTTTTAGAGAAATATTCGAAGCGAAAATTCCTTTTAAAGATTTAATATTTTTATTCTGAAAATAATTGAAATATTTTTTTGAAAGATGAAAAATTTTTTTTTTTGACATTTAACTTTATGAGTAACTTATTTATATAACAATAAACTTAATATACTATACATATATCTTTTTTGTGAACTCCTATTTTTTGAGTAATTTTTGTAAATCTTTTTTATTTCCTATATCAATCCAATTTTCAAAAGTTGGGTAATAAAATATTTTTTTTTTCTTATCGATTAAAAAATTTATTAAATCAGTCATATGCAGTTCTTTTTTTTGTACAAACTTCAAAATACTAGGACTTATCACATAAATTCCCAAATTTATAAAAACATCTTTAATCGGTTTTTCTTTTATGGAAAAAACTCTATTATTTTTGATACCAAGTTCTCCATACAAAGAGATATTTCGATAATTTTTTGCACAAATTGTTAAATCAGCTTTATTGACTTTATGGTAATTTATTAAACTATCAAAATCTATATTAGTTACGATATCCGAATTCATAACTAATAAAGGTTTGTTAAGTTTCACGCCTTTAATTAAGGATAAAGATCCAGCAGTGCCTAAGTAGTTGTTTTCTTTTACATATCTAATATCACAACCAAACTTTTTTCCATTACCAAGATACTTTTCAATTTTTTTTCCAAGATAATTTATGGAGATTATAAATTTATTAAATCCTTGATCTATAAATTTTAAAATTAAACTTTCTATTAAAGGTATATCATTTATTTTAATTAGTGGTTTAGGTGTATTTTTTGTAAGGGGTCTTAATCTCTTTCCTTTCCCTCCAGCCATAAGAAAAACGTGATTAAATTTTTCATCGAACAAACTTTCTGTAGTTTGAATCTTTACCAGATTTTTTTTATTATTTAAAATTGGAATATATTTTAAATCTTTTTTTTTCATTAAAGCATCATTTAATTTTTTTGAACTATCTGTGAATACATAAGAAAAATTTTTATTCATAAACTGATTTACAGTTCCTTTAAGTACCTTTTTCTTTATAAGGAATCTTCTGATATCTCCATCAGTAATCGAACCAACTAATTTTTTTTTCTTATTGACAACAAACAACACCTTAATCTTAGATTTTTCCATTTTTTTCAAAGCAATATCGATACTTTGATAATCATAAACTAAATTTTGATTTATTTTTTTTAGTATGTACATTTTTTAAGATTAAAATTTTTTTTTCCTATTGATTTAATTATATATTTCTTAATATTAGACAAACTTATTTTAATTGCATAAGGATTAGAGTCTGATTTGAATTTTTCGTTTATCTTTTTTATAATGATTTGATTTATAATTTTGTAATTGATTTTTTTTACATCAGTAATATTTCTTGTCTTTATTCTGCTGTTCTGCCTAGATCCAATATTTATACTTTTACATCTAAAAAAAATTGGTTCTTTTATTCCGCTAGATGAATTTCCTAAACAAATCCCAGAATTATTAGAACCAACATAATTTAAAAGTGAATGATAATTTCTAGTACCTAAACTTTTAAATATTTTAAAATTACTCATTTTTTTCAATTTAGAAAGCTCATTTAAAATAATTTTATAACCTGGATCAAAATTAGGATAAGTTGCTATTATCTGAAATTTATTACTATCAAGTTTTTTCAGTGCTTTAACTGTTTCTTTGATTTCTTTTTGCGTTTCAGAAATTTTTAATGGCAAGGGATGCATTGTAAATAATATTATTTTTTTTTTTGAGTCTATATTAAATTTCTTCACTAATTCTTTTTTACTCAACAGCTTAGATTTCTTAAAATTAAAAAAAGTTGAATATCCCACATTTAGAACTCTCCACTCTTCTTCACCAAGTTTAAGTATTCTTTTGTAAGAGTCTTTATTAGATGTTAAATGTATGTTTGATAACTTTGTAATTGAATGTCTTATATTATCATCAAGCGTTCCACCCTCAGTTTTATCTCCACCTTCATAATGGATAATAGGTATTTTATTTAAGTAAGCAGTTAATGCAACAGACATCGTTTCAAACCTATCAGAAAACAAAAAAAATAAATCGATACGATTTTTTTTTAAAAAATTATTAACCTGTTTTTGCAAAATATTAAAATATTCACAAGTTTGACTTAAAGTATCTGTTTTATTGTTTATATAAATTTTTTTAATATTTTTTATCCCATCTTTTCTTATTTCCGAAAAGGTGTGACCTAAATCCTTCTTTAAATGTGAACCACTTACAATCAAAAAAGTTTTAAAATTTTTATCTTTTTGGAAAGATTTAATAAATGGTCGTATCATTCCATATTCAGCTCTATTTCCACTAAAAAAAACAACGTTTAATTTTCTCATTAATTTTTTTTTAAGTGAGATTTTTTAATCTGTGTATCAGCATTTATATTTCTATATACTTTTCGACCATATAAAGATTTTAAACTTTTAGCTAAAAAATCACCAGTGCCTGGTCTTTTTACCCAAATATTTTTCTTATTTAGAATTTCACCTTTATTGATTTTTTTTATTGCAACAACAGAAGCAAAAGCAAATTTCATAGTGCTTTTCTCCTCTTTTGGAGGTCTCTTGTTTCCAGGTAAAGCTTTAAATAAAAAATTTGATGCCTCTAATAAATTTTTTAAATCAGTCTTATCCATTGATGCTGAGATATCTGGTCCTTTTCTATTTTTGTTATCAACATAATGTCTTTCAATAATTGAGACTCCTAATCCTAAAGCAGCATAAGAAGTATAATTATTTTTTGTGTGATCAGATAAACCCAAAACAGCTTTAGGAAAATTTTTTCTAAGTTCATTTAATGCATTTAATCTTACAAGATGTGGAGGAGTTGGGTAAAGATTGGTACAATGCATTAATGCATAGGGAATTTTATACTTTTCGATGATATTAACAGCAATTTTTATACTTTTTAAATCGTTCATACCAGTACTTAGAATTATAGGTTTTTTAAATTTACATACGTGCTCTATAAGTGGATAATTATTGCACTCTCCAGAACCAATCTTAAAAGCTTTTACACCCAAAGAATTAAGTCTATCCGCAGCTTCTTTTGAAAAAGGTGTACTTAGAAAAATCATGTTTTTTTTTTCAACATATTTTTTCAATTTTTTTTCATCATCTAAACTTAAAGAACATTTATCTATAATTTCATATATATTTTTTTTGGTGTGAACAGGAATAATTTTTTTTGCTTCGCTACTCATTTCTTTATTAGCAATATGAGTTTGATGTTTGACTATTTCCGCTCCACAAGTTTTTGCACTATCTATTATTTTTTTTGCTAATTTTAAAGATCCATTATGGTTGATACCGAGTTCAGCAATTATCAGTGGTTTATGTAAAGGTCCAACTTTTCTTTTGCCAATTTTAATTTCAGGTATCACGATTAAATATTATATTTATCAAAATTAGAGTAATTTTTTAAATTTTCTTTTTTTGAAAACCAATTATATGTTTCTATTAAAGCCTTCGTAAAGCCATCTTTACTTGAATATTTAGGAGACCATTTTGTAAATTTTTTAATATTATTATTTGATCCTTTTAATTTAAAAACCTCTGCTCTTCTTAACCTTTTTTTATCAATACGAAGTATAGGTTTTTTTTTACTATATTCACTTATAATCTTAATACATTCTTTGATAGAAAAACATTTTTGAGTTGCAATATTAATTACTTTTCCAATAGTTTTTTTGGAATTCATAATTTCAATAATTCCATCAATATTATCATTTACATAAACAAAATCTCTTGAAGTATTAACATTTCCAATATTAATTTTTGGGTTTTTTCCACCTTTTATAAATTGAGTAATAATAGTTGGAAGAACTGCTCTTAATGATTGTCTAGGCCCAAAAGTGTTAAATGGTCTTGCTATTGCAATAGGTATGTTATGTGATTTAAACATAGAAATTGCAAAATTATCAGCCGCTATTTTTGATGCTGCATATGGCGACTCCGCATTAAGAACGGCATTTTCATTAAGTAAAATATTATTTTTATTCTTAATCAAATTTCCATAAACCTCACTAGATGAAATATGAACAATTTTTTTTATAGAATTTTTATTTTTCATATAACTTCTAATAATATTTACTAAACCAAGCGTATTAGTTTCAAAAAAAGACTGTGGATTATTAAAAGAATAAGGAACTGAAATCATTGAAGCTAAATTCAAAATAGCGTTAGATCCTTTAACAGCTTGATCTACAGAATCTTGATCTCTTATATCACCAAATATATATTCGATGTTTTTGTTTTTCTCGTTTTTTAATTTTTTTAACCAGCCATACTCTTGCCTAGAACTATAACGAACAAAAGCTCTAACTTTAAAATTTTTTTGCAATAATCTCTCAACTAAATGTGAACCAATAAAACCGCCTGCACCAGTTACAAGAATTTTCATATAATTTTAATTTTTACCATTTTCAAATTTCTGCTTTTATTTCACTTTTAATTCGTTTTAAAGAGTCTTTTCCAAAATAGTTTATATGATTTCTAAATTTATTACTTATTTTTTTACTTATGTGTCCTCTTTTTTTATTATTATTATATAAAATAGTTATAGTTTTCTTAATCTGATCAATTGACCTTGAAATTAAAGGAGGATCATAATTTCTTAATTCATCAATTTTTTTTTCAAACTTTAGAGAAGAATCTAAAATAACTGGAATTACACCAATAGACGCGGCTTCAACAACTGTAGATGAGTATTTTACAAAAACTATTGAACACTCATTTAAAGTCTTTCCCATTGGAACTTTTCTCGGATGATGAATAATTATCTCATTTTTAAAAGTCATTTTTTTTAAATTATAATAATCCTCATCATCTAAGGGATGAGGCCTAATAATAATTTTTTTGTTAAATGTTTTACACAACCAATTGATTAATTTTTTAAACTTTTCTAAATCCTCAGAAGATATTTTGTTATTTCTTCGCTGTAATAATATCCCTATTTTATTTTTTGATAATTTCTTTTTCTTAGAAATTAATGAATTTCCGACTACTTTTATGATTTTCTGATTAGGGCAATTTTTGTAATAAATTTTCTGATAGTGTTTTCCCCACACCAACATCTTTGTTTGTGTTAAATTATGAAAACCAGCTTTTTGTATTACTTCTAGATCTGTTGATGTCTGAACCATAATACTTTTAAAACCTATTTTTTTTGATAATAAATATAACATCTCATGGTCCCAAGCATCGCCTTCGAAAGACACTATAATTTTTGGTTTCAATATTGTAATTGATCTTTGTATAAGAAAAAAATTTAACCACATCTTATTAATTAATAAATAATTATTGTTTGGATAATTTTTAATAAAAAAATTTTTTTGTGTTGTAAAAAAATATAAAAAATTTTTTAATACATAAAACTTGGTAAAAATTTTTTTTATATCAGAATTAATTTTTCTAGATGTCTCTAAACTGCATGAATGGTAACCAATAGTATAAAAAAAAATGTTATTAAGATTTTTTAAATAATAATTACTTTGATTATTTAAAAAAAATATCAAAATTTTTATAATCATTTTTGATAAATAATTGTAGAAATAATAAATTAATTTATTCTTAAAAATTAAAGAAGTTTTAAATTTATATTTTTTTAAAAAAATTTCTGCTACTTCAATTTCCTCAACTGAACTAAAATAATATTTTTTAAATAATTTTTTAGAATATAAATCTTGAACAAATAACTGAAACTCTTTTGATGCAGATAATTTTGCAATTAAACCTTTTACGAAACAATTGGAAAAGTCATAATCATTTTGTTTAAGAATTTCTTTAAATTTTTTTTTAGATACTAGAATTTTTAAACAGCTGAGAAGATCTTTTTCAAACCTTATTGAAAAATCTGTCATATTTCTTTATTATGTAATTAAGTATCTATATACGTATATTTAATTTGGTAATATATATAAATTTTTTATGAAAATTGCATTATGTTTATTTGGATCAATTGGATCTATTTTTAAACCAAAACGAAATCTAAGTGATAATTTTTTAGACCCTGAAATTTGTTTCAAAAGTATTAAAAAAAATATAATAGACAAATTTGACACAGATATTTTTTTCCATACATGGACAAGTAGTTATAATAATAAATTAATTAAACTGTATAAACCAAAAGATTTCAAGATTGACAAACCAATTAATTTTAAACCAAATCTTAATGAATATTCATTAAAATACATCGATTGTTATGATGATATTGAAAATTTAAAAGATAATAATCAAGATCCAAAGAATGTTTATGTAAATTTAGCTTATAGAGCTCACAGTAGATGGCACAGTCAAGCAAAAGTATTAGATATTTTGGAAAAATACCATAAAAGGAAAAGAGTTAAGTATAACTTTATAATTCAAACAAGATTTGATTTAATTGTAAATAATTTACCTAATCTTAAAGATCTAGATAGAAAAAAAATTTATTTAGTTAAAAAAGGGAAAAAATCACCCAATTCTCTTTATGATATTTTTTTTATCTCTGATTTAAAAATTGCAAAAAAAATAAAAGATATAAAAAAAAAAATATTTAATTATCCAGTTGATCCTTCTCAAGCATTATTTTTTTTCTTAAAAGAAGAAAAAATTAATTATCAAAACCTCATTGAGTTTAAAGACGTAATTTTGTATCGATACTTAATTAGAAAAAATAATTTGATTAAAAAATTAATTTTCATATTTATATTTTGTCCATTAAATATAATTTTTTTATCAATTAAAAAAATTCACAAATCAATTAATAAATTTTTGAATTATGAATAAATTTATAAACTTTATTGAATTAATTTATCTGAGAATTTTGAGATATAATATTAAGTTAAAAATAAATGATTTGAATTCAAAAATGAAATTAGAAGAATCTTCAGAATATGACAAAATTTTGAACGATTTAAGAAAAAATGGCTTTTCAAAAATTGAAAATTTTTTTTCAACTGAAAAATGCAAAGATATTATTCAAATAGTTGATATTTACCTTAAAGAAAATGATCATAAAATTTGGAAAGAAAATAATAGCGATTGTGACTTAAGATTATTTGGAGCTGAAAAAATTGATAAATCAATTTACGAATACTTTAAAAATAACGAAATATTAAAAATTGGAAATTTACACATCAAAAGTTCATTGAAAAATATATTCACTCTTGCTGGTAAAACTTCCTTTACTAAAGTAAATAATTTTGGATCTGGAGGTGGATGGCATAGAGATTCTATAAACCCATCTTTTAAATCAATGCTTTATCTTACAGATGTTAATACTGGGGATGGAAATTTACAAATAATCCAAGAAAGTAATAAATTTAAAAATATTATTAAATTAAATAGTGAAATTAAAAAAAGCCTTTTAAATACCAGATTTGGAAATGAGGAAATTGATTATTTGGTTAAAAAATTTGATCTAAAGACTCATAATGTGTGTGGCAAAGCTGGAACATTAGTTTTATTTGACGGTTCTTATATTCACCGAGGTTCCCCGATCACAAAAAATACTCGCTATGCTTTAACAAATTATTTTTACTTAAATATAGACGAAAAAAAAATTAAATATCCATCTCCAATGATATAGATGATTAATATTATTTTATAGTAACTTCAACAATATACTGATGTTGAATACTAGTAGCATTATAAAAATGTTTTTTTTTATTAAAATTAGCTGTCCAAGAACTCATAAAATCTATCATTTTTTTTACTTTTAAAAATTTTGGAAATTTAATTTCATTTATAAATTATTTTTTTTGAAAAATTTAATGCTACTTCGTAGTCAAATTTATCATTAATATCAATACTTTCTAAATTAGTCATAAAAAGTGGTATCAACCTATCAGAGGGAATCTTATTCGTTTTTAAAAAACTTTTTTTTGTAAATATATATACAGCTCCATTTGCTGAAAAAACTTTATTTAAAGACTGTCTATTTGAATTTAACGATTTTGGCCTATTCGGTTTGAGAAATTTATTTAAAGTAAATGATTTAAAAAAGTTTTCATTTATCTCTTTCACACTCAATAAGTTAGAACTTTTATTTTTTTTTAAAATTTCAAATGCTTTATTTATATGAACATGGGTTCGAAAAGGACTCGTAGGTTGTAAATAGACTATAAAATAATTTTCATTTATCTTAATATTTTCTATTGCATGTTTTATAACTTGATTAGCATTAGTTTTATCGAGACATAATTTTTTAGGTCTTTTCAAAATTTGACAATTCATTTTATGAGCCTGATACCTGATACTATTTGAGTCTGTGCTTACTATAATCTCATCAATATATTTTGATTTTTTGCTAGCCAAGATAGCTAACTCTGTCAAAGAGTATCTTTTTATTTTGAGTAAATTTTTATTTTTTAACCCTTTAGATTTTTTTTTGGCTGGAATAATAGAAATTACTTTTAAATTTTTGAACATTAGTACCTTATGATATCATTAATTAATTCTAATCCAATTTCTCTACTTTTTTCTGGATGAAATTGTAGTCCAAAAATATTCTCATCATATACCATGCAAGAAAATTCGTTATGGCAATATGAGCTAGAAAAGACACTTTGGTTTGAATATTTTAACTTTGAAAAATAACTATGACAAAAATAAAATTTATGTTTATCATATTTTTTGAATATTGATAATTTTGGACTCTTTAATTTTATTTCCCTCCATCCAATATTAGGTAATACATCTGAGCTATTTCTTTTTTTTAAAAGTTTTATTTTGCCATTAATAAGTCCAAGCCCACTACAAGCCCCCCCTTCATCACCCTCAGTAAACAATAAATGATGACCTAGGCAAATGCCTACAATTTTAATCTTATTAGAATTTAAGTGTATCAAAAGTTTCTTAAAGTCTCTGTTTAAAATGTTCATAGCTTGATTAAAAGAACCCACTCCAGGAATAAATAATATTTCTACATCATTAAAGTTTTGTTTTTTATTTAATAAATTAACGTTCCCATGTTTATATTTAATAGCATTATACAAACTAAAAACATTTCCTAGACCATAATTTAGAATATGAACTTTTTTCATCTTTTTAAAAAATCTTTTTTATTAATCTTATTATAATGAAGTGCTGAAGCTATGGCACATGATACACTTTTATGTTTTTTTTTTAAGTTTATTATGTCATTATAATTTGAACATCCTCCAGATAAAATCAATGGAACATTTATTTTTGACCTTTTGCTTACAAAGTTAATTAAATCTAAATCAAAACCTTTGAGAGTTCCATCCCTATCAATAGATGATAATATTATTTCACCACATCCATAATCTTGAACTTTATTAATCCAATCAATTAGGCTAATGCCAGTTTGGTCTCTGCCATTATTTATATAAATTTCCCAGTAAGTATCAGTTTTTTTTTTTGCTTCAATTGTAGCAACAATGTTAGAAAGTCCAAAAACTTTTGATGCTTTTTTTAATAATTTTGGATTTTTGACTATCGCCGAATTAAGACCTACTTTATCAGCACCTGATAAGAGCGCTCTTTCAATATCTTTTAATGATCGGATACCCCCAGATAAGCAAACAGGTATAAATATTTCTTTTGTAATTTTTTTAATTAACTCGAAAAGGCTATTTCTTCCATATAAACTTGCTACAGCATCATAAATAAATATTTCGTCAAGTTTATATTCATAAAATTTTTGAGCAATTTCTATAGGATCTCCAATTTTTCTTAATCCCTCAAAATTAATACCTTTAATTACAAATTCATTCTTAATATCTATTCTGCCAATTATTCTTTGTATCATTTAATAATTTTCTTTAGATACCATTTTTTATTTTTTATTTGCCAAAGGTGTGGGGATCTAAAATTATTTATTAATCGCCAAAATTCTTTTTCATTTATTTTAATATATTCTAAAAATTCTTTAAAATATTTTTGAGGAAATTCATGATCATATTTTCTAACCAACTGAACACCCTCTTCTCTAGTAATTTTATCATTTCTTATCTCCTGAGATGCATCATAGGTAGCTCTTCCAATACCAAACTTAATATAAGTCGTGTAATAATGAAAAGGATCAATCTTATCATCTATGCTTGAGTATTTTGAGTATGAACCTTCTGTTCTTTCCTGATTTGGCTCAAATCCAGTATTTTGAGATGCATAATAAAAACATTCTTGAGGGTCCCATTTTAAATAATAACCTAAATAATGAACTGAAATTTTTTTTTTTTTAATTTTATCAATTGACAAAGGGACATAAGGCTCAAACTCATTAAACCTAAAATTATATTTTCTAATTATTTCCTTTATACTCATACCTCCAATGTGAATATTTTTTTCATTATCAATTGAAAAAAAATTTTGTTTCATTTTTGCATCGTAATTTTCTTTAATTTTATTTCCATATTCTGCTTGGTTTTCCCCATACATCACTAAAGGTATGTCAAACTTTGATGCTATCAAGGGACCTATAATTCTTTGACCTAATATAAAAGGCTGAAAAGGATGTAATAAATTTTTAAAAGCTATTTGAGTTAACTTTCTATGTAAAATGCCATTCGGAGTAAATAATAAATTATCTAAACCACCAACATGAGACCAATTTTCTAAATTTTTTCTTCCAATTTCAGTATAGAGGTGAGGTGCCCATGTAACCGTAAGTGGATTCATGCCGTATTTATATTTTAAAATATGTGCAGTAAATGAACTATCTTTACCACCGCTCCCTGGGACAACTACATCGTATCCATTTTTCTTTTTATACTTTGATAAAAGTTTAACCAATTCATTTTCTCTCTTTTTCCAGTTAATTTCGTTTTTAATTGAATTATAATTACAAGCATCACAAATACCCTTATTAAAACTTATCGGTTTTTTTTGATTGAGTTTATTCTTAAATTCTATGACTGAATTTGGTCTTTGATTTGAAATAACACACTTTTTGCAAAATTCTACTTTTTCAGGTAAACCGTATAAAGAGTAATTTTTCATATTAATTTTAGATAAATAATTAATAATTAGATTTAATAAGATAATTTATGTTATCTGACAATAAAGTTATTTCTAGATTATCAAAATTTTCCTCAAAATTATTAAATTTCTCTTTCAAAGGATTTTTTTTATTATAATAAAGTTTATTTTCAATATCTATAATTTCTTTAATTGTTTTGTGATTATAATTACCATATATAACATCAATCACAATTCCATTTTTTTTGTTAGTAACTTTTATAAAACAATTGTTTTTTAAATCATCAATTTTCTCACACAAGTTTCTTGGAGTGTTATTTATTATTTTTTCAAAATTTTTATTAATAGAAATTTCTTTTGTAAATTTTTTATTATTATATTTCCAAAAGAAAAACCCATTTATATTTTTATATGGAGCATAATTATCAATCAGAAAATTTAAAATTTTATTGTTATATACTGATGCTCTTACATCGCCCTCGACTCTTATTCCCTCTGAATAGTATTTTTCTGGAAAATCTATATCAAATAATATTAAATTAGGTTTTTTATTATTTAATTCTTTAATAGATAATAATTGTTGTCTATTGGTTCTTACATACTGATTTATTGGAATTGTTGTGCAATAATTCATTTCTAAATAAATTTGCATAAAACCATCATCCTGAAATGAAAAAAAACAACTCTGATTTTTGATTTCATCAATTATTATGGGATAAGTTTCTTTAAAACCAACCGTATCTGACATACTTATATTTTTTGTGGTTACATTTTTTGTAAATAAAAAATCCTTAAAAAAAAGTACATTATCTCTAAATTTTATTTGTGTTTTTTGACTCGACAAAATAGTTAGAATTAATACTAAAAAAACTACAAGTGAAATATTAAATTTTTTTTCCATAAAAGCTCATAAGTAAA
Organism: uncultured Pelagibacteraceae bacterium; assembly: GCA_902597215.1. Classification (GTDB taxonomy): domain Bacteria; phylum Pseudomonadota; class Alphaproteobacteria; order Pelagibacterales; family Pelagibacteraceae; genus Pelagibacter. Next base: position 41,462 of record CACJWU010000003.1, read on the forward strand.
ATATATCCAAAAATATGATAATGAATTAAATTTGTTCTATAAATCATACTACAACAAGAACCACGAACTAAAAATTCATAAAAGCCGACAGTACTAATCATTAGTAAAATAAAAATTTTTATATTCTTAACAAAATACTCCCAAATTCTTTTTGAATAATTTTTTTTTCTCTTGAAATAAAAAAAATCCTTTAAAATAAAAAACAAAATAAAACTTAAAATCGATATATAGATATAAAATATAAATATACCATGACCCAGCCTATAACCAAATCTCATATCATAAAGGGCAGTGCTATATCCATAAAATATTAATTCATAAATTTTGAGAAAAGCTATCTTGATTATTTCAAAGTTGAAAATATACGAAAATATAAAAAATAATATTAATAAAGAAATTAAAAATATTAGAAGAGATCGAGGTGTTTTATTTTTAAAACTAATAATAATTAAAATTGAAAGACTTATTAGAGATAATGCTATAAATTGATAAAAATTGTAGAATAAGCATAAAAATAATAATACTGCGTTTGTTAAGGCTATAAGATCATTTCTTAACAACTTTTTTTGATCAAATTGATAATTCAGATATAAAGACGCGACCAGTAATACAAACAGCTCTCTATCAACTATGTCAGTTATATTTAGATATTTTAAAAAACATACAATTGATAAAAAAATTATAAATATAAATTTTTTATTTTTTAAAAAAAAATTATTTATAAAAGAATATAAAAATAAAATATAAGCAAAAACTACAATAATTTGATAAATTGAATTTATAAATCTGTAACCAGGAATTATATTTTCTATTCCATAAAAATAATAAGCTATGTATGATAGAAAAATATCAGAAAACCACCCATGCACAGTTAAAAAGTCTTTTAAAAAAACTTCAAAAGAAGATCCCTCTAAAATTGCAAATATAGAAATTATTCGCTCTGAGTCGTGAATTACATCGCCAAAATTTGATATAATCATTGGTCTCTCGTAAGGAAGACATAATAAGATAAGCAAGAGTATTAAAGATAATATTATTAAATTATTAACAAAATTTTTATTAGACAAAATCTGATTTAAAAATTTTTTTTCAAAGAGAAAAAAAATTAGAATAAAAATTATTATTAAAGATAAAACAAATAAAACATTGTTGATGTATGAAAAATTTAGAACATTAGAGAAAGCAAAAAATCCATCGTTATCCTTTTTTAAAAATAAGAAATCAGGGTTAATGAGATAAAAAAATGTAAAACCTATAAGAATAAAAAACGTTACATAAAAAAAAATTTTTTTTAAGTTTTTAAAAATCATAGTAAAAAAGCATATTAATGAACTTGAAATATATTATACAAATTTAAATTACTTGAATAGAGGCTATAATTATATAAATACCACTTATAAAAGTACTTAAATAATATGGCAAATAAAATAATTCAAAATTCTGACCAATTATTAAAAAAAATAAAAAAGATTAAATTACAAAAAAAAAGAATTGTACTTTGTCATGGTGTTTTTGACTTGATTCACATAGGTCATATCAAGCATTTTGAAGAAGCAAAAAAATATGGTGATATTTTAATTGTAAGTATAACTTCTGATAAATTTGTTAATAAAGGAGACGGTCGACCTTTTTTTAATCAAAATTTACGTTCAGAGTTTTTAAGTTCAATAACTTGTATTGATTTTATTTTTATCAACAATCATGCTAGTTCAACGAACGTTATAAATATTGTTAAACCAAAATTCTATATAAAAGGTCCTGATTATAAAAATCATAAAAAAGATTTAACAAAAAAAATATTTGCAGAAACCAAAGCAGTCAAGCTAAATGGGGGTAAAACTATTTACACTAAGTCGATTACATTTAGTTCTAGTAACTTGATTAATAAACACAGTGATTTACTCACAAATGATCAAAAATATTATATTAAACAAATAAAAAAAAAATATGACTTTGAAAAAATAAAAACTTATATCGATAGTTTTAAAAAAATAAAAGTTCTTGTTATTGGAGAGACTATAATTGATCAATACAATTTTTGTGAAGCTCTAGGAAAAGCTGGGAAAGAGTCTCATATAGTAATAAGAGATTTAAATAGTTCCAATTTATTAGGTGGTGCGGCAGCAATTGCAAATAACATTTCTTCTTATTGTGAAAAAATAAGTATTCTTTCAATGATTGGAGATAAAAATGATCATCTAAAATTTATAAAAAAAAATTTAGCTAAAAATGTAAACTTTAATTTTATTAGAAAAAAATATAGTCCTACGATTATCAAAAAAAGATATATTGACCATGTCAATAAGAATAAACTTTTTGGGGTTTATTCAATTAATGACGATTTG